>RGAJ01000049.1 GCA_009920225.1 Paracoccaceae bacterium | reverse complement strand
CAATGGCTACGATTTACGATGTCGCTAAGGTTGCGGGTGTTTCAGCCAAAACAGTTTCCAGAGTTTTGAACAAAGACGCCCCCGTTGGGCAGGCGACCCGCGCAAAGGTCGAAAAGGCGATTGCCGAATTGGGGTTTGTGCCGTCGAACGCGGCCCGCATGATGCGATCCAACCGATCTGGGATCGTCGGGTTGATCACGGGCGCTATTTCGCGAACCTCTGACGACCCTGAATTGACAGGCCTTCCCGATCTGTTCATCGTTCAAGGTATTCAACAGGTCATGGCAGAACAAAAGAAAACGCTGATGATCGCAGATACGGCCGGCAGTGCGGACAGTATTCCGCATCTGTTGAACACGTTTCAACAGCATCGTGCCGAAGGTATTATTTACGTTGCTGACTATCACAAGCAAATTGACTTGCCGCAGACCGCCCAACCTTTGCCGATTGTCTTGGCGAATTGTTTCGACGCGCATGGCACGCCTTGTGTTTTGCCTGATGACAAGACCGGACAAAAACGCCTTGTTCAGCGGTTGATAAAAGCGGGGCATCATCGCATCGGGATTTTGCGTCTTGCAGAGTCGTTTATAGCCTCTGATCTTAGGTTTCAGGGGTATCAAGAGGCGATGTCGCAGGCGTCGATCCCTCTGGATGACGCGCTGATTTCTATCACATTGCCTGATGATGATCCCAGACAGTTGGGGCAGCTTACAGAAGCGTTAAAACAGTTTCTAAGCCTAAAAAAACCGCCCACCGTTATCTGCTGCGGCAATGATAAAATGGCGTTGCGGGTGTATGGAATTTTGCGGTCGATGGGAGTGAGCATCCCCGAAGATGTCTCGATCGCGGGTTATGATAATTATGCTTTGATCGCCGAAACCCTTTATCCCGCATTGACGACCGTTGAATTGCCTTATCGCAATATGGGCCGTCGCGCGGCGGAACTGATTTTGGATATGATCAACCAAACGAATGAACCGAATGAGCCCATCTTGGTTCAGGGCGATGTGTATTGGCGGTCATCCGTCACCGACTTTTTCACGTCAAATGTAAAAATGTTTCAACACTAGGGAGGACTCCGACATGAAACATCTACGACTAACTGCGGGCGCATTGCTCGTATCTACAGCACTATCAAGCGTAGCAAACGCGGCGACAGAACTGGCAATGTGGTATCACGGCGCGGGTAACGAAGTCGAAAGCGCAATCGTGAACCAAATCATCGAAGATTTTAACGCGAGCCAATCAGATTATACAATCGCGTTGGAAAGCTTTCCTCAGGGTGCCTATAACGATGCTGTCCAAGCCGCAGCGCTTGCTGGCAATTTGCCTGACATCATCGACGTAGACGGCCCTGTGATGCCAGGTTGGGCATGGGCAGGCTACATTGCGCCACTTCCGATTGATGAAGCTGAATTTGCAGACTTCTTGCCTGGTACAAAGGGTATCTGGAACGGCACGATGTATTCGATTGGTCTTTGGGATGCGGCGGTTGCGCTTTATGCACGTCAATCAACATTGACTGAATTGGGTTTGCGCACACCAACCTTAGACAACCCATGGACCAAAGACGAATTCATGGCGGCACTTGATGCAGCGAAAGCATCCGGCAAATATGAATATGCGCTGGATTTGGGTACCGCATGGACAGGCGAATGGTTCCCATACGCATTCTCACCCTTCCTGCAAAGCTTTGGCGGCGACATGATCGACCGCAGCAGCTACACCACCGCAGAAGGCGCGCTTAACGGTGACGCAGCGCTTGCGTTTGGTCAATGGTGGCAGAACCTGTTCACAGGCGGATATGCCCAAGCAACCCAAGATGGCGCAGATCGCGACACAGGTTTCAACACTGGCAAATACGCCTTTAGCTGGAATGGCAACTGGGCAGCGATCGGCACCCTTGAAAACGTCGACGACGTTGTGTTCTTGCCTGCACCTGATCTGGGCAATGGGTCCGTCATTGGTGCCGCGTCTTGGCAGTTCGGCGTGACCACAGCATCCAAGCATCCAGAAGGTGCGGCGGCATTCATCAAATTTGCAACACAAGACAAATACCTTGCTGCATTTTCTGACGGAATTGGTTTGATCCCATCAACAGCCACTGCGGCGGCGATGACGAAAAACTATTCCAGCGGTGGCGCTCTTGAGGTGTTCTATGGTCTGTCCGAAGGTCAGGCATTGGTGCGCCCTGTAACCCCGGGCTATGCGGTTGTTGCGAAAGTGTTTGAAAAAGCGCTTGCCGATATCGCAAACGGTGCAGATGTCGCGGATACATTGGACGCAGCGGTTGATGAGATCGATGCAGACATCGCGAAAAACGGTGGCTACGGAAACTAAGGTTTTCTCCCAAATGGGTCCCAAGCGTGCTTGGGGCCCACCCAAATTACGAGATTTCAGAATGGCGACTAAGACAAGTTTGACACAGTCTAACATTTCGGGTTGGGGATTTGCCCTGCCTGCATTTGCATTGATGGTGACTTTTATTATTCTACCGTTCTTTTTTGCGCTGTGGTTTAGTTTGACGAACCAACGGCTGATTTCACCCAATCCAGCGAAATTTATCGGGCTCACAAATTACACCGAACTTCTGAGTGTTGGAACAATCCTGCTTGAACCGGAACGGGATGCGCAGGGTGATATTGTTCGCACCGATGACGGCGACATAAAATATCCCAGACTGCGCAATTTTACCCGCAAAAACCCAGACTATCCCGCTATTCAGGGGATGCAGGAATGGTTCAGCTGGCAAACCGGCCCGAACAATGAATTCAAACGGGTAATTTTGGCCAAAGATGTTGTGTTCATGCGCGCCCTGAAAAACACGTTTGTCTTTGTTTTGGTCGTGGCCCCCTTGCAGGCAGGGCTTGCATTGGGATTGGCCTTGTTGATTAACCAAAAACTGCGCGGAATAAACATTTATCGCGCGATCTATTTCATGCCTGTTGTGGTGTCGATTGTCGTTGTCGCGTTTTTGTGGCGGTTGATTTATGACGGCAACAACGGTCTGTTGAACAACCTGCTTGGTGCGATGTCTTTTGGGTGGTTTGAACCTGTGGATTGGCTTGGTCAGACATCCACCGCCATGGGGTCGATCATCGCGATGTCGATTTGGCAGGCGGTTGGGTTTCACATGGTGATTTGGCTTTCTGGCCTGCAGACAATTTCGCCTACATTATACGAAGCAGCAGATTTGGAAGGCGCCAGCAAATGGCAAACCTTTCGATATGTCACATGGCCCGGTTTGCGCAATACGGCGGTGTTGGTGCTGATCGTGATTACGATGCAAGCATTTGGATTGTTTGCCCAAGTCGACGTGATGACAAATGGCGGACCGCTCGACAGCACCCAAACCATTGTGTTTCAGGCGATTGAGCGGGGCTATGGCAAACAAGATATTTCAGGGGGATCCGCCATTTCGGTGCTCTTGTTCCTGATTGTCCTAAGCATTTCACTGCTTCAACGTTACTTAACCAGAGAGCGTCATTCATGACACAGACGTATCTAAACAATGATCGCTTGCGCCTGTTTGTGCGCTATCTCGTTCTGACGCTGATTGCTGCGATCTTTATCTTTCCCTTGGTCTTTATGGTGATGTCGTCGCTAAAGCCCAGCCAACAGCTTTTGATTGACAGCGGCAGCTTGCGTGCCTTTTTGCCGGTCGGTGATATCAGTTTCGACAATTACGCCGCGGCCTTTAGACGTGCGCCCGTGGGATTGTTTGTCGCAAACTCGCTGTTGATTACAGGGGTGACCGTCATTGCATCGCTTTTCCTGTGTTCGCTTGCTGGGTTTTCCATCGCGATTTTGAATTGGCGGGGCAAAGCGTTTGTTTTGTCTGCCATTCTTGCAACATTGACGGTTCCCTTTGAAACCATCGCGGTTCCATTGCTTTTGATGTCATCAAAGTTGCCTTGGATCGGGATGGAAGGGCTTGAGCTGGGCTGGCTTAATACCTACCGTGTCCAAATCATTCCCTTTATCGCCGATGGCCTGACAATTTTCTTGTTCGTGCAATATTTTCGCGACATCCCCAAAGATTTGGTCGAGGCCGCGCGCGCCGAAGGGGCGTCGTGGTGGCAGGTATATTCCAAAGTTCTGATGCCGCTTGCGGGGCCGATCATTGCGACGGCGGCGATCCTAAAGTTTCTGGTCATGTACAATCAATATCTGTGGCCTTTGATGGTGGTCCAAGAAGAAGGATATCGTCCGGTTCTTGTTGGTCTTCAATATTTCTTTCAACTGAATACCGCATGGGGCGAGGTGATGGCATATCTGAGCATGATCACTGTTCCCGTCTTGGTCTTCTATTTGTTTTTGCAACGCGCATTCATTGCCTCAATCGCGTCAACTGGTGTCAAAGGATAAAAAAATGGTGATCGCTCTCGATGATAAATGGATTTGGGACAGCTGGTACGCCCATGATGGCGAAAAATGGCATGGATATTTCCTGCAGGCAAATAAATCCTTGGGCAATCCGGATGACCGCCATTTCAATGTGACCCAAGGACATGCCATCAGCCAAGATTTGAAAACGTGGACACATCTGGGAACGACGTTCAAACCGTCTGAGACCGAGGCATGGGATGATAAAACCACATGGACAGGGTCAGTTGTTCAAGATGACGATGGCCTGTGGCATCTGTTTTACACCGGAACCTGCGCCGCAGAACATGCAATGTATCAACGCGTTGGGCATGCAACCTCTGCCGATATGCACAATTGGGTGCGCGTGGGGGATGGCCTGTGTTTGGATATCACTGGCCCGAATGCCAAATATTACGAAGCCGAACATATGGTCGGGTTTTGGCATGATCGCGCGATGCGTGATCCTTGGGTGATGCGTGATCCCGAAGGCGAGGGATGGCTGATGTATTTTACAGCGCGCGCCCCAAACATCGCCGAGGCAAATGCAGGTGGGGCAATCGGCTTTGCCACCTCGCCCGATTTGTTGAACTGGACGCTTGAGCCCCCTGTTTTTGTCGGTGGATTTGGCCAGTTAGAAGTGCCGCAAGTTTTTGAACGCAATGGTGTTTGGTATTGTTTGTTCTGCAACGACGCCAATCATTGGTCTCAGGAATATTTGGTCAGCTATCCAGATAAGCCAGTGACAGGCACGCATTATCTCATGGCAGCCTCGCCGCGTGGTCCATGGCGGATTGCGCCGGGCCATTTTCTTGACGGGGATATGCCCTGCCGTCGATATGCGGCGCGGATTGTCGAACATAAAGGCCAGCTGCAAATCCTTGGGTTTGAGGATCGTGGTCGGGATCAATTTGTTGGTCAAATCATGGATCCTGAGCAGGTCATGATCCAAGACGATGGTACATTACACATCCCAACATCAAAAGGAACTGCAATCTAAATGGCCGATGTTGTTTTAAAAAACATTCGTAAATCTTTTGGAAGTGTGGACATCATCAAGGGTGTGGACCTAGAAATCAATGATGGTGAGTTCACGGTTTTTGTCGGCCCCTCTGGCTGTGGGAAATCGACATTGCTTCGCATGATCGCTGGGCTTGAGGATATTTCATCCGGCGATATGATCATCGGCGACAAAGTCGTGAACGCGCTACCCCCCAAAGATCGCAGCGTCGCAATGGTATTTCAATCCTACGCGATTTTTCCACATATGACGGTGCGCGAAAACATCGGATTTGGATTGACCATTGCCAAGACACCAAAAGCCGAAAAGGATTTGAAAGTCCAAGAAGCCGCGCGCATTTTGCAGATGGAACATCTGTTGGATCGTCGGCCCAGCCAATTGTCGGGCGGTCAGCGGCAGCGTGTTGCGATCGGGCGGGCCATCACACGAAAACCAGAGGTGTTTTTGTTTGACGAACCTTTGTCAAACCTTGATGCAGCGCTTCGCATGGATATGCGGATGGAAATTGGCAAATTGCACCACCAACTGGGGGCGACCATGATCTATGTGACGCATGATCAGGTCGAAGCGATGACGCTTGCCGATAAAATTGTGGTTCTAAAAGATGGCGAAGTCATGCAAGCTGGGGCGCCGATGGATTTGTATCATCACCCTAAAAACTTGTTTGTCGCCGGATTTTTGGGCGCGCCGTCGATGAATTTTGCGGTCGTAAACGTAGAAAAAATCGAAGGTGACCAGATCACCGTGAAAAATGATGCAATTGCAGAAACAACCGTGCATGTACAGGGGCGGTCGTTCACGGTTGGGACCAAGGCAACACTTGGGTTGCGTCCACAGTATTTATCGATTGCAGATGAACGCGATTCCTGCATGATGGGGACGATTGTCCTAACAGAAAGACTGGGGTCAGAAACGATATTGAATATCAAGCTTAGCGACGGATCAACGATGATCGCAGCGATTGCTGACGATCAAATTTTCAAGATCGGTCAATCTGTTGGGCTGACATTTGATGCGGATCGGGCACATCTGTTTGACGAACTTCCTTCGGCATCGGATGCCGCCCATTAACCCTTATCGAAGTGTGATGCATACATGAAGCCGATCTTGATCTTGGACAACCACTTTCGCAAAAAAACAGAGCTTTTTCGCGATGAAACCTATGCGGCGTTGTCTGAGATTTGTGACATCCATGGCGGTGTCGACGCACCCATGGACCGTAACGACATCGACCAATTGCTGCCAGAGGCAAGTTTTTACGTGAGCAGCCTGCCAAAGCTGAGTGCGCAGGACATCACGCGCGCAAAAAATTTGAAAGCGACGATCGAAGTTGCGGGCGCCTTTCGCGAAGGATTGGATTACGCAGCCTGCATGAGCGCGGGAATTGAAGTATTGTCATGTTCTCCGGGGTTTCGAAATGCTGTTGCCGAAATGACGTTGGCAATGATGTTGGCGGCGGGGCGCGGGCTTGTTGCAGAACACGAAGCCTTTCGCCGCGGTGAAGAGCGTTGGTTAGACGACCGCGACGACACAGATTTCAGCCTCTATCATCAAACAGTGGGCTTTATCGGCTATGGCCAGATCGCGCGTGAAACCCATAGGGTGATTGCGCCGTTCATGCCACAGGTGATGGCTTATGATCCCTTTCTCACAACCGTCCCTGACAATGTTGATCTGGTGGATTTGGAAACCTTGGTCAAAAAATGTCGGATCGTTGTTGTGGCTGCTGTCCCGTCGGAAGAGACCCGCGGCCTGCTCAGTTCTGATTTGATCTCTAAATTACAAGATCACGCGTTGGTCATAGTCATCAGCCGTGCTTGGTGCGTTGATTTCGATGCCTTGGTCGCAGAGGCGGAAACAGGACGCATAACAGTCGCGGTTGATGTGTTCCCCGATGAACCCGTTGGGGCAAACGATCCGATACGTACGATGAAAAATGTCATCTTATCCCCGCACCGTGCCGCCGCCGTTCTTGGTGGACGTCATTTGATCGGCGATATGATATTGCATGATGTCCGTGCCATTTTGAATGGTTCGCCTGAACGAATGTTAAAGCCCGCAGATTTGGATTTGGTTCAAAGTTTGGTTGAGGCGCAGAACAAACTGAATTCGATGCCCAACACCTGATGTGTTCATAGTGGGGCGGGCGGCTGTGTTCGTCACGCGCATGATGTTTCCCATTGCAAGTGATCCATAAGTCTGGACAGAATGGCCATGTCGTTTTGCGGATGAGGAGAAGCTGCGAATGAATGATATTGTTGCCCGTCGTCGCAGACTGTTGGGGCCGAATGTATCGACCTTCTATGATGATCCGGTGCATATCGTCCGTGGCGAAGGCGTTTGGATGTGGGACGCAGAAGGCAACAGGTATCTTGATTGCTACAATAACGTGCCGCATGTCGGGCATTGCAATCCGCGTGTGGTCGGGGCGATCTGTGCACAGGCGCAAACATTGAACGTGCATACGCGATATCTTCATACCGATATTCTGGACTATGTGGATCGCCTGACCGCGACGTTTGACGATGGTCTCGATACCGCGATCATGACTTGTACGGGGTCAGAGGCGAACGATATCGCCCTTCGCATGGCTGAGGCGGTCACAGGCAAGCGCGGGATCATCGCAACCGACGCGACCTATCACGGCAACACGACATTGGTATCGCATCTGTCCACATCAAACGTGCCCGAGGTCGGTTTTGGGATGGGGCAATATGTGCGCTATGTCGAAGCACCAGACAGTTATCGTCTGGAAGACCCCGACGGACATCGGTTCGCCGCAAAGGTGCAAGAGGCCATTGATGCATTAAATACGACTGGCATTGGCTTTGCCGCCTTGATCGTGTGCCCGTTGTTTTTGAACGAAGGATTCCCGAGCCAAGCACAAGGCTGGCTTCGCCCTGCTGCGCAGGCTGCTAAACGGGCTGGCGGGCTTTTGATTTGTGACGAAGTGCAATCAGGGTTCGGGCGCTGTGGCAGCCATTTCTGGGCCTATCAGAAACAAGGCGTGCTGCCTGATGTGGTCTGTCTTGGAAAGCCGATGGGCAATGGCCATCCTGTTGCAGGGGTTGTTACCACCCATGACATCATGGACCGATTTCGCACTGCGTTCCGGTATTTTAACACTTTCGGTGGCAATCCTGTGTCTGTTGCGGCGGCTACGGCTGTTTTGGACGAACTAGAGGAAAACAACCTGCCAGCTCATGCCGCAAAGATTGGCGCGCTTGCGGCCGAACGCCTGCGTGATTTGGCGACGAAATACGAAGCCATCGGTGATGTGCGCCAATCTGGTATGGTCTTTGGCGCCGAATTTGTGACGAACCGCGACACCAAAGACCCTGCAAGCGATTTCACGGATCACGTGGTAAATGCCATGCGCCACCGTGGTGTCATTTTATCCAAGTTGGGTCGACACAAGAATACATTAAAAATTCGTCCGCCCATGCCGTTTGGCGAAGATCATCTGGATCTGTTGATTGAGACGCTGGATGCCGTGTTGTCGGATCTTTCGGGGGCTGCATGATCGACAACGTGCACAAGGCGCTGGGCCTGTGGGGGCTAGAGGGTGCGAACTTTGTCTTTGTCGCAGGTCGGGAAAATCGCATTTACAAGGTGACCCACAATGGCAACAGTTTCGCATTGCGGTTCAAGCGCCCTGGTTACCGTGATCGCGCCGAGCTGCAGTCAGAACTTGACTGGCTTGCCGAAATGGCGCGCGCAGGTCTGTCTGTGCCACAGCCGCTGCCCAGTCTGACGGGTCAGTTGATCGAGCAGGTGGATGGCCAATACATCGACCTCATCACGTGGATGTCCGGAACGCCACTGGGCATTAGCCGACAGCCCTTGCAACTATTGGATCCGATCGACACGTTTTCCCGCTTGGGCGCGGAAATGGCAAAGCTGCACACCGCCTGCGATGCGTGGATCACACCCAGTGGGTTTACCCGCTGTGTTTGGGATGCAGATGGCCTTTTGGGAAAAAGGCCCGTTTGGGGGCGGTTTTGGGAAAACGCGACGTTAGATGCGCCAACCCGACAGATGTTTACAGCGTTTCGCGAACAGGCGGCTGTTGCGATGTCTGAGCTATCC
>RGAJ01000480.1 GCA_009920225.1 Paracoccaceae bacterium | reverse complement strand
GGTGCGGACGCTGCCAACGGGCGCGACCCTATTGGCGGGCAATGATCATAGCCCGATCCAAGCCTTTGCTTACCTGCAAGATGGCGTTGATTATTGGGGCACCCAATATCATCCCGAATTGGCCCCCGCACAGATTGCCGATTTCATTCGGGATAGAGACAGCATTTTTGCATCGCACGCCGCATTGATCGCCGATCTGGATGCTGCGGAATCAGATCCCGCTGCCGCTGCGCGGATCGGCACAACACAAGGCGCCCTGCGTCATGATATTCGAACCTTAGAACTGGCCAATTGGTTGGCCCATGTGAAAGACAGGAAACCCCAATGAAATTCACTCTTTCTTGGCTTAAAGAACACCTCGACACAACGGCGACGCTGGACGAAATCGAATTCGCACTAAGCGACTTGGGTCTTGAGGTCGAAGGCATCGAAAACCCTGCCGATGCGTTGAAAACCTTTACGCTGGCCAAGGTGACACATGCCGAACAGCATCCCGATGCGGACCGTCTGCGCGTATGCAAGGTTGCGACCGACGAAGGTGAGAAACAGATCGTTTGCGGCGCACCGAACGCGCGGGCAGGGATCACCGTGGTTCTGTGTAAACCCGGCGATTATGTGCCCGGTATCGACGTGACGCTTAGCGTGGGTAACATTCGTGGTGTCGAAAGCCATGGAATGATGGCATCAGAACGTGAATTGGAATTGTCTGACGAACACAATGGCATCATTGAATTGCCATCGGGCGAGGTGGGTCAATTGTTCGTCGATTGGTTGCCGTCATCGAAATCGCCATCACGCCAAACCGCCCTGATGCGTTGGGCGTCCACGGCATTGCCCGTGATTTGGCCGCGCGCGGTTTGGGCACCTTGAAAACCAAAACAGTAGATGCGGTCAAAGGCAGCTTTCCCTGCCCAATCAGCGTGACGATTGATGCGGACACATTGGACCAAGCGCCCGTGTTCTATGGCCGTGTGATCAAGGGCGTGAAAAACGGACCAAGTCCCGCATGGTTGCAAGACCGCCTCAAGGCCATTGGATTGCGTCCGATTTCAACATTGGTCGATATCACCAACTATTTCACCTATGACAACAACCGACCGCTGCACGTGTTCGATGCGGATAAGGTTGCGGGTGGTGCATTGCGCGTCCATCGGGCCAAGGGTGGCGAAACATTCCTTGCGCTGGATGAAAAGGAATATGTCCTGCACGAAGGCATGACCGCAATTTCCGACGCAAACGGTGTTGAAAGCCTTGCGGGCATCATGGGCGGCGAACATTCGGGCTGTACCGATGAAACGGTCAATGTCTTTCTTGAGGCTGCATTTTTTGACCCCATTCGCACCGCCTATACGGGCCGCGCGTTGAAAATCAA
>RGAJ01000479.1 GCA_009920225.1 Paracoccaceae bacterium | reverse complement strand
ATCGACCAATCCCAAGAGGCCGCAGATCGCGGCAAAGCCTATAGCGAAACCTATATGGACAAGGGGATCAAACGCGGAAAAGCCACGCCCGACAAGAAAGAGGCGCTGTTAAACCGCATCACGGCGACAACCGATTACAACGCGTTGAAAGACGCGGATTTGATCATCGAAGCCGTGTTTGAAGACCCCAAAATCAAAGCAACCGTCACCCAAGCGGTCGAAGCCGTCATTCCGGATGACTGCATTTTTGCCTCAAACACGTCGACCCTTCCGATCAGCGAATTGGCAAAAGCATCAAGCCGCTCTGAAAATTTCATCGGCATCCATTTCTTCAGCCCCGTTGAAAAAATGCTTTTGGTCGAAATCATCAAAGGTCGCGAAACAGGCGATCGCGCGGTGGCCAAGGCATTGGATTATGTGCGTCAAATCCGCAAAACGCCGATTGTGGTCAACGACGCACGGTTCTTCTATGCGAACCGCTGCATCATCCCCTATATCAACGAAGGTCTGCGCATGATTGGCGAAGGCGTTGCACCTGCACTCATCGACAATGCGGCGCGTCAATTGGGCTTTCCCGTTGGGCCCATCCAATTGGTGGATGAAACATCCATTGATTTGGGTGCAAAAATTGCCCGCGCAACCCGTGCCGCCATGGGTGAGGCCTATCCTGATGGCGCGGTCGACGATGTCATCTTTTGGATGGAAGGCCAAGGTCGCCTAGGCCGCAAATCAAAAGCGGGCTTTTACGATTATGACGAAACTGGCAAGCGCTTGGGCTATTGGGACGGTCTGTCCGACAAATACCCGCGGCTTCCCGAACAACCCGATCTGATCGAGGTCCAGCATCGTTTGATGTTCGTCCAAGCCTTAGAAGCCGTGCGCGCCATCGAAGAAAACGTGTTAATGGACATCCGCGAAGGCGACGTGGGCGCGATCCTCGGCTGGGGCTTTGCACCATGGTCAGGCGGTCCACTCAGCTGGCTTGACATCTTGGGCTCGGAATATGCAGCAGAGCGGAGCGATGAATTGGCCGCAAAATTTGGCGCTCGCTTTGCCTGCCCCGCGCTCCTGCGCGATATGGCAGATAAAGGCCAAAGCTTCTATGGGCGCTTTGCCCCAAAAGACAAAGCGGCCTAAGCCCTTTCACTTTTGCAAAAATACTCTCGGCCGAAGGCCCCGAGGCCGCAGGCCGAGAGACAAAGCGCGGAGCGCAAGCTCCGCACCGTTTAAAAACGCCTTGTTTTTTCGCGACGCTGCATCACAGATAACACGATCACAGCAATTGCAGTTCCAATAGCGCCCCCGAAATAGCTGCCATTGTGTATCGATCCGACACGGTAAAATGCGTCGCGGTCCGCAATGTCGGTGGGTAGAAAAT
>RGAJ01000478.1 GCA_009920225.1 Paracoccaceae bacterium | reverse complement strand
GCGGAAACGCTGGGCATTCCCTATGAAAATGTACGGGTGAACATTGCCGAAACAGGTGCCTTGGGCGTGAACGAACCAACCCACGGCAGCCGCGCTACCTTTGCCAGCGGCAAGGCGATGCACGGTGCATTGACCCAAGCCATCAACGAAATGTGCAAACGCGCAGCAGCCAAATGGAAGATCGATCCAGAGGCTGTGGAATGGAAAGACGGCGCAGCGGTTCCCGCAGGTCCAAACGCAGGGCAATTCCCGCCGATGACGATTGAACAGATCGCCAAGAAAATGGGATCGACTGGCGGACCGATTTCGGGTCACCACGAATCTGTACCGGGTGGCGTTGGCGCAAGCTTTGGCGCGCATGTGGTGGACGTTGAGGTTGATCCAGAAACCGGACACACCAAAATTCTGCGGTACTTGGTTGTCCAAGACGCAGGTCGTGCGATCCATCCATCTTATGTGGAGGGGCAATACCAAGGCGGCGCCGTCCAAGGGATCGGTTGGGCATTGAACGAAGAATATATCTACGACGATATGGGCCGTCTGCAAAACCCGATCTTCTTGGATTATCGTGTGCCTGTCGCCTCTGACCTGCCAATGATTGATACAGTGATCGTCGAAGTCCCCAACCCAGGTCACCCCTTTGGTGTGCGCGGTGTTGGTGAAACAGGGATCACGCCGCCATTGCCTGCGATTGCGAATGCGGTTGCGGCGGCAACAGGGGCGCGTATCCGCCATTTGCCAATCACCCCAACCAAGTTGTTGGCAGCGATTAAGGCAAAATAAATGGTCAAAGTGAATCTTTGGTCTGGGCTGCGACATTTCACCGATGGCCAAGTGGTCGTCGAAGTCGAGGCACAGACCATAGGTCATATGATTGATGCCTTGGTCGGGAAATATCCCGGCCTTGGCCCTATTTTTGAAGGCGGAATATCGGTCGCGGTTGATGGCGACATTGTTCCGCCTGACACATCCAAGCCCATTGATGACACATCCGAGATATATTTGCTGCAGCAGATGAAGGGCGGATAGATCCGGCCACTTTGCCGCATCTTGATGCGCATTTTACACATATTAAAACTTGAATATATAGTATATGCCTTGTGACATGAACACATCACGAGGAGTGAGAAATGGACTATACAAGTAAATTCCAAGCTATGGCGGATGCCGCACGCGCACGTGTTGATGCCGTGGACCCAAAGACCGTTGACGAAATGATGGCAGCAGGTGCCGTGGTTTTGGATATTCGGGACCCTGATGAACATGCAAAGGGTCATATTCCAAATTCGATCAATCTGAGCCGAGGCAAGTTGGAAATGAATGTGGAATCGGTGTTGCCTGATCTTGATACTGTGATCTTGTGCTATTGCAACGCCAAC
>RGAJ01000477.1 GCA_009920225.1 Paracoccaceae bacterium | reverse complement strand
AAGGGGCAAAACGTCACCTGGGCCGAACCATCCGAGCGCGGCATCGGCATGGTGTTTCAGTCCTACGCGCTGTATCCACAAATGACCGTCGAAGGAAACCTTACCTTTGGCCTGAAAAACGCTAAGGTGCCAAAGGACGAAATCAAACGCCGCGTTGCGCGCGCGGCTGAGATTTTGCAAATCGAACCCCTGTTGAAACGTAAACCCGCGGCCCTGTCCGGCGGCCAACGCCAACGCGTTGCCATTGGGCGGGCTTTGGTTCGCGACGTCGACGTTTTCTTGTTCGATGAACCGCTGTCAAACTTGGATGCCAAGCTGCGTGCAGATCTGCGCGTTGAACTTAAAAGGCTGCACCAACAGCTGGGCAATACCATGATTTACGTGACACACGATCAGATCGAAGCGATGACATTGGCGGATCGCATCGCGATCATGCGCGGCGGTAAAATCATGCAACTGTCATCGCCCGACGAAATCTATAACAAGCCGAAAAACAAATATGTGGCCGATTTCATCGGATCCCCCTCGATGAACTTTTTTGAAGGCGACTTGAAAGGCGGCACATTCACCAAGGGCGATCTTAGCGTTCCGATGGAAGGGTATGACTTTATCACGGCCCATACGACGGATTGCAGGGCCATTTTTGGCGTGCGACCCGAACATATCGTGACAGGTGAATTGGTCACACGCGCGCCCGTCCAAGCCAGTGTTACGATTGATCTTGTCGAACCCATGGGATCAGACACGTTGGTCTATGCGAAATTGGCGGGCGAAAATTTCCGGATCCGGATGGACGGCCAAGCCAAGGTTAAAATAGGGGATCAGCTTCGGGTTGGTATCGACCCAACACGCGCTTCATTGTTTGATGCGGCAACAGAAAATCGACTTTAAACTTTAAACGCTCAGCTAGGAAACACCCATGGCTTCACTTTCATATCAACTTTATTCGTCCCGCAATTTTGACATGGACGAAATCCTATCGACCCTTGAGAAACATGGCGTTCGCGAAGTCGAAGGCTATGGGCCTTTGTTTGAAAACCCTCAGGCAACACAGGAAAAACTGGCAAGCTTCGGCCTGTCGATGCCAACGGCGCATATGTCGCTTGATCTGGTTGAAGGCGACCCAGAGCGCACATTGGCCATTGCAAAAGCCTTGAACATACAGGCGGTCATCGTGCCCCACATCATGCCAGACCTGCGCCCCAAAACGGCTGCAGGCTGGGCAGAGTTCGGCAAGCGTCTGGCAGCGGCAGGTAAACCCATCGTGGATGCAGGATTGAAATTCGGTTGGCATAACCACGATTTCGAATTCAAAGCCTGTGAAGACGGATCCTTTCCAATCGAGCATATAGCGCGGGGTGCCGATTACATTGATCTAG
>RGAJ01000476.1 GCA_009920225.1 Paracoccaceae bacterium | reverse complement strand
AACCGATCTTGAACAATCGGGCGTCGTCACGATGGCTATTGTGCGTGAAAATCCCTTGCCTGGAAAACGATTCATGGTCAATTTCTGTTGGAACTGTTTTGCCCGCGAAAACAGCAGTGGCGTCGTGATTGTCCACCCCGCACCGGCCGCGACCATCGCCATAAGCGTTTGGTTGTTGCTACATTCAAATTTATGAGGTGTGGCCAATCCCAGACGCCGCAGATGCGATTCAATCTGCCGCGCGATAATCAAATTGCTGGAAAACCGCAAGAATGGCAGCTTGGTGCGTCCCTCAAGAATATCCGCCAAGGAATGATCACTAAAGCGCGGCAGGACGATAACGAACGGATCACGCAACACTGGGCGATCCTGTAAATCCCCCAGATTTGAGTCTGGAATGGTCGTAATTCCCAAATCCAAATGTCGGTTGCGCAGCTGCTCGATCAAGGTGTGACTTGAATCTGTTTGATACATAAAGTCACAAGAGGACATGTTTTTGGATAGGAATACCGCCAGTTCAGGTATGATATCACTGTCGAAATCTTCGATCGTCCCAATCCGAAGATAGCTCGCGTCCGCGATACTTCCAGCCGAGGCTTCTGCCTTGGCCTTGCGAATAGCGTATAGGGCATCATCAATGTTACGCAAAAACGCCTGTCCCTTTGGGGTCAAAACCAAGGGCCTGCGCGAATGATTAAACAATTCGACCCCAAGGTGATCTTCCAAATTTCGCAAATGATGCGACACAGTGCTGATGGTCAGGCCAGTTTCGTCAGATGCAGCCTGAAGCGACCCTTTCTGCGCACAGATTTGAAACAGCTCTAACCACTTGAGGCTAAGATCTTTGGGGGCGGATTGACGGGGCAACGAAACTGTCTTTCTTTGGATCTGCACCCTTCTGATGCGATGATTTGATATTAATGATCAGAATTTATCGTATCAATCAAATTTTCACCCCCAGTCTGCACAAGCAGAGGACGCGTTGAAAATCATGACAAATCTATGCTCTTTGACACTTAAGTGTTGGGCGCGGTCTTTAAGTCTATTGCAGATTGGCGGGTGCACACAGCCGTTGACCTTTCCCGTATTCTCACGCATTGCTTTTCACAATTGCCCTTTGCGGTTTTGCATGGCTTGAAAGCTTTGATAATGCGCACACCTGATATGCCGAAACGCTATGTGTTTCTATTGCTTGATGGGTTTTCACCCATGGGGTTTAATTGCGCTCTTGAAACATTGGCGCATGTGAACAGGCACAAAACCAATCGAACCTATTATTCGTGGCGCATTCTGAGCGAACGCAGCACCCATGCGATTGGCTGGAATGGAATTCATATCGCCTGCGACGATGGCCTCGTCTCACTGTATCCAGATGAAAC
>RGAJ01000475.1 GCA_009920225.1 Paracoccaceae bacterium | reverse complement strand
GCAGTGCAAACCAATCTTCGGCCGTTTTGCGCAATACATGTGCCGCGCGATCCATGTGTTGGGTCAAATCGGTTAGCTTTTCGACAGTGATCCCAGACGCCTCGAGTGTTGGGATCAACTGACGCATGACAACGCGGTCATAGTCGGGATTGTCATTCGATGGATCATCCATCCAAGACACCCCAAGATGCGATAGATACGCGCGCAGGTCATGGCGGCGCATTCCCAACATCGGGCGCAGCACACGCAACCCGTTGGGCAGGACACGATCGGCGCGCATGCTCGCCAACCCATCCACGCCTGATCCGCGTTTCATGCGCATCAAAACCGTTTCTGCCTGATCATCTTGGGTGTGGCCCGTCAAAAGGCATCCCCCCTGCCCGAGAGCCTCGTGCATCAGATCATAGCGTGCCATCCGCGCCGCATTTTGGGTGTTCCCCTGCCCATCCCATCCGCGCCAAAGCAATGTTTTATGCGTAAAGCCAAGCGTCAGGGCACAGGATTTGACATACTGCGCTTCGGCGGCCGCTTCGGGGCGCAAGCCATGATCAACCGTTAGAATTGTGATCCGTGATCGATTGTCGCCCGCCCAATGTGCCACCAAATGCATCAACGCCATGCTATCGCTGCCGCCAGAGACGGCGACGCCCAGTTTCTCAGGCACCGCGTCAAAGGCGGTCATGGCCGATGCAAAATTGTGGTCTAGGGGCGCAGTTACGGACACTGGAGCGTTTTCATCGCTTGCTCAGCTTGGGGGACATATTCGTTGCCAGGAAACCGAATTTCAACCTGCGACAGGGTCTGACACCCTGCGTCGTTCTGGCCCAACGCACCCAAGGCCTGCCCCAATCGGAACAATGTTTCAGGTGCGACTTCGGATGTTGGATAGGCTGAAAACCCTTCTAGATAGGCGCGCGCAGATGATTTATTGTCTGCAGCCCCTTCAAAGGCCTTGCCGCGGATCAGCTGCGCTTTGGGGGTGAGGGGGCTATCAGGATAGGTTTGGGTAAACCGCGCCATCATATCGGCGCTTTCTTGGAAACGGCCTTCGTCAAAGGCGCGCACTGCGTTGTCGAAATCGACCTTTTCGCCGATCGCCAATTCTGGGCCCGATGACACCGTCGGCGCGCTGAGCGTCACAGACGACGCATCCCCGCCCAAGGTGGATGTTTCACCCAGTTTGGTGACATCACCGCCTTCGAGTTCAACCAAGCGAAATTCCAAATCCCCAATGCGATTTGTCCCATCGCTGACAACACGTCCGATGCGAAAATCCAATTGTTCGGTCGCTGCGGTCAGCTGTTGGACTTGGGCTTCTAATGCGTTCAAACGGTCCAGAACGGACCCGCTTGCCGCAACAGAGTTGGGGGATTGCGTTGT
>RGAJ01000474.1 GCA_009920225.1 Paracoccaceae bacterium | reverse complement strand
CATCGTTGATTGCGGCATCGACTTCGCCTGCGTCCAATTGACGGGGCAAGAATTCTTCGATGATGGAAATCTCGTTGGTTTCGCGTTCCGCCAAATCCAGACGCCCAGCCTCTTCATAGGTCTTGGCGCTCTCGGTGCGTTGACGGCTCATTTTTCCCAAGATTGCAAGGATTTCGCCATCATCAACCCCGTCATCATTTCCGTCCACGCGCACAGCAATATCACGGTCTTTGATGGCTGCGCTGATCAAGCGCAAGGTTGACAGACGGGTGCTGTCCTTGTCTCTCATCGCCTGTTTGGTCGCAGCCGATAGTTTGGTGCGCAAATCCATGGTTGGCATCCTCATCCTTGTCCATTCCAGAAGTGAGAGGATATATTTATACGCCGGCAAGGGCAAGCGTTTTAGACGGGCACAGAAATCTCCCTTTCGTTCTTGACCCCACGCCGACATGACACTAGTTTGCCGCAAATTTACATCCAGGAGAGTCGAAAGATGACAGCACTGTCTGACAAAACGCCAACAGCGTGTTTGGCGCTTGCCGATGGGACCTTGTTTTATGGGCATGGGTTCGGCGCAACGGGCGAAACAGTGGCAGAGCTGTGTTTCAACACTGCGATGACAGGCTACCAAGAAATCATGACAGACCCATCCTATGCGGGCCAAATCGTGACCTTCACCTTCCCGCATATCGGGAACACGGGCGTGAATGATGACGATGATGAAACGCTTGATCCGGTGGCAAACGGCATGGTCGTCAAATGGGACCCGACAACACCGTCAAACTGGCGCTCAACCAGCCACCTGTCTGATTGGCTGTCACGCCGCGGACGTATTGCAATTGGTGGGATCGACACACGCCGCCTGACACGCGCCATCCGGCTCCAAGGTGCGCCACATGCCGCTTTGGCCCATAATCCGAACGGTGTGTTCGACACCGATGCCTTGGTGCAAAAAGCACGCGGCTTCGCAGGGCTCGAAGGGCTGGATTTGGCCAAAGACGTGACATGCGCGCAATCCTATCACTGGAACGAAATGCGTTGGGCATGGCCCGACGGATACAAACCCCAAGAGGCCCCGCGCCACAAAGTCGTTGCCTTGGATTACGGCGCAAAGCGCAACATCCTGCGCTGTTTGGCATCTGCGGGATGCGATGTAATTGTTCTGCCCGCAAAATCCACCGCGGATGAGGTAATGGCACATAATCCCGATGGCATTTTCCTATCCAACGGTCCGGGCGACCCTGCCGCGACAGGGGAATATGCGGTGCCCATGATCCGTGAATTGCTGGATAAAAACCTGCCTATTTTCGGGATCTGCTTGGGCCATCAAATGTTGGCTTTGGCCTTGGGCGCAAAGACCATTAAAATGAACCACGGCCA
>RGAJ01000473.1 GCA_009920225.1 Paracoccaceae bacterium | reverse complement strand
GTGAACTTAACTCATGCTCGAACCGGGCGGCGCGCATTGTCCAGCAATACGCAAGCCCGACATTCCCTGACATGAAATAGTTAATCCGTTTTTCCCAATCAATATTGGCAATATCAGGAGGAGAAAACGCGACCAACTGCTTCATGTAGTCGATCACCTCAAACGCATCTTCAGTGTTGATTTGCAGTTTCAGCTTCTCGAACTCATCAAAATGCCAGCTTTCCTGGTTGCGCAGCGGCATGTCGATAATTGTCTTTTGACAGGCCGCCAGAAAAGACATGAAGGAGTTGGCAATCGGCATGCCGCGTTGACCGTTCCAGGCGATGCCGTAGAATTCGTTTGCCGGATCATGCAGCGCACGAGCGGCATTGATCGTCTCATCAAAGGTCTTGGGGTAGCTCAGCCCTTTTTCTTCGAATAAGTCACGTCGCGCCGCCAGAATTTCGATCGTGCAATAAAGCGGGATGCCGTATTGCGTGCCGTTCCAGTTGCCCGTCCCCCAGACAGACGGGTGGAAATCCAGGGCATTGATCGCGGCATCGTTAACCAAGTCGTCCAGCGGCGCGAGGTAGCCTTTCTCAGCAAGTCCCCCCAGCCATGGCATATTGATCGAGACAACGTCATATGCGGGTTTCGAGGCCGCAAATACCTTGCGCGAGTTTTTGTAAAGGTCCGGCAGGCGTTGCAATTCGAAATTGCTTTTGCGGCCAAGATCGTTGCGAAAATCCGACCACATATTGCGCATCGAGGTAAAATAGTTGTCGTCGTTCAACAGAAACTGAATGTCGCTCGGCACTTGACCTTCGATGTCGTCGCTTTTGATCGGCGAGATAATCTGCGATGCGAAATAACTGCCACCGAAATAATATTCATTTGCTTCAGACCCACGGCGCAATCCAAAGGTCTTGGCGAGGTGTTGTTTGACATGGGTCGCATAGGCTATGAACGCAACGAGCAGGTTATCCGACGGTTCAAGAAAGTGCGTTTTGAGGCCGCTTCCGCGCGGCACCTGCTTGATCAGGGCATCCTCTATCATCCGGGTGACCATGCGGTTGCCCGTGCTATAGGGAACGCCCGCTAACGCAATGAGGCCTGACTTGTCGATGGGTTTGTGACGCAGTTGTGCGTCAACGAGTTCGAGAACGATATTCCAGTAAACATCAGGCTTTGCAGTCGGCAGTCCGGTATCAAAGGGAGTCCGAAGTTTTCGTAGGAAATCAACGATCCGAGACAACTCATGACCTGTAATTTCCGATTTTCCAACCTGAGGCGGGCCCTTTGACTGCACGGTGATTTTCCTATTGCGATGACATGTCCGAATGCCATTTCACCAAAGCGAAGAAATCCGCATCTTTCAAGCCCGCGTTGGCAGCGACGCGA
>RGAJ01000472.1 GCA_009920225.1 Paracoccaceae bacterium | reverse complement strand
CTAGGTCTGATCCTGTTTCACATCGCGTTCCAAACGGGGTTTTGCACGTTGTTCATGCGCAATTTTATCCGTGCGCTGCCCTTTGCCCTGATCGAATCTGCGCGGGTCGAAGGGGTGAGCGAATGGCGCATTTTCGTCTATATCGTGCTGCCTTTGATGAAACCCGCGATTGCGGCGCTTTCTGTGTTGATCTTTACCTTTATCTGGAATGACTATTTCTGGGCGGTGGTCCTGACCCAAGGCCCAGATGCGCAGCCTGTGACCGCTGGGATCACCGCATTCAACAGCCAGTATCGCGCCGCCTATCATTTAATGAGCGCGGGCAGTATTGTCGCCGCCTTGCCACCCGTTATCACGTTTTTCCTGATGCAGCGGCATTTTATTGCAGGCTTGACCTTGGGGGCGGTAAAATAATGCAGATTTGGCATTTTGGGTGCGACCGTCAATCGGTCGTGGTCTGCGCAAAGAACTATCAGCTGGCTCAGATTGTGTATTGGGGACCTGCTTTGCCGCCGGCGCAGGATTTGTCTGAATTAGTCGCAGCGACCGAATGGGATGTAACGGGGGGCATGTTGGATGAAAATCCTGCACTGTCGCTATGCCCGACATCCGCCACCAGTTTTCCGGGACATCCTGCGTTGGATATGCGCAATGTGCAGGGCGATCAGCTGTTGCCGCGGTTTAACTTTGTCTCGGCCGATCACGGGGCGCATCATTTAACGCTGGTCTATCGCGATGATGCATTGGGTGTGACCTATCAGGCGCGGCTTGGCGTAGATCCGGACACACATGTCCTATCGGCTGCCGCGATGTTGGAAACGCAGGGTTCTGTGGTTGTCAATTGGTTTGCCGCGCCCGTCTTTCCCGCCCCCCAAGCGGGCGATAAAATTATCGACTTTTCCGGCCGTTGGATTGGCGAGTTTCAGATCAATCAAACCGATTGGTCCGCGGGCGCGCGGCTGCGTGACAACCGCACAGGGCGCACAGGGCACGAACATTTTCCGGGTGCCTATTTGCCCTGTCGTGGGTCCACAAATACCCAAGGGTCTGTATATGCCTTTCATTATGCCACGTCCTGCGGGCATAAAATGGTGGCCGAGGAATTGCCAGATGGCCGCCGACAGATCCAGTTTGGCAATGCCACGGGCACCGAGCGTATGGCCAAGACGGTTTTTGAAACCGGAACGCTCTATGCCAGTTATTCGGACACAGGCTACAACGGGTGTGCCATCGCGTTTCAGCGTCATTTGCGCGACAAAGTCGTGACATTTGCCAAGGCAGAGCGACCACGGCCGGTACATTATAACAGCTGGGAATCGGTCTATTTCACCCACGACTTAACGGTTTTGAAAGACATCGCAAAACGGGCTGCCGATCTGG
>RGAJ01000471.1 GCA_009920225.1 Paracoccaceae bacterium | reverse complement strand
CTTTATCCGGCGCCCAATCCGATCATACGTGCCGCATTGCTGGCGGGCGTGCCAGTTGATAACGATATTGGCCTATTTTTTCGATCCTTCGCAGGGCAAGATTGGGTTGACTTTGATACATCGCCCAAGGTTGTGGCGGTCACCGGATCAAATGGAAAATCAACGACATCTGCCTTGATCCATCATATTTTGGCCGCAGCTGGTCGGCCAACGCAACTGGCTGGCAACATCGGGCGAGGGGTCTTTGATCTGGATCCCGCACAGGACGGTGATGTAATCGTGCTTGAACTGTCCAGCTATCAAACCGAATTGGCGCGTGCGCTGACGCCTGATATCGCAGTATGGACCAATATCTCACCCGATCATTTGGATCGCCATGCGGGGCTTGGTGGATATGTGGCTGCCAAACGCCGTCTTTTTGCCGAGGGTGGCCCAGATCGCGCGGTCATCGGCGTCGATGAGATTGAAGGTGTTTTCCTTGCAAATCAGATGTCAACAGGGACCTCTGATGATCGCGTCATCCGGGTATCGACTGTTCAAAAATTGGACAATTTGGGTTGGGCCGTCTTTGCCAAAAAAGGCTTTTTGTCTGAATATCGTAAGGGCAAACAAATCGCGTCCATTGACCTGCGGGCGGTGGCAGGGTTGCCTGGGGCGCACAATCACCAAAACGCGTGTGCAGCCCATGCGGTCTGTCGGTCTTTGGGTCTTGCGCCGCGTGTGATCGAAGAGGGCATGAAAAGCTTACAGCAAGGCCACCAATGTTGACAGCGCCGTCAAGGCATTGGAAGCCTTCAAGAATATCCGCTGGATTTGCGGTGGTCTACAGAAAGAGGGGGGCTTGGACGCACTTTCTGGTCCGTCGCAGGCCAGCGTTAAAAAAGCCTATGTCATCGGGCGCGAGGCGGCGCAATTTGCGCTGCAATTATCCTGTGACACGGTGGTCTGTACGACGATGGAACAGGCAGTGGCGCAGGCGGCGGCGGACGCCGAGATGGGGGACACCGTGTTGTTGGCGCCCGCGGCAGCCAGCTTTGATCAATACGACAATTTCGAACAACGCGGGGCCGATTTCATGGATCAGGTTGCTAAAATCCTGACCCGCTGACCCCGCAAAAACCCGCATCTGTACAACGTCGGTATAACGTCGGTATCGCGTCGGTATTTTTCACCGGCGCAAACCGCTTGACCCACACAGCCCCAGATTGTTTAGTGATGGCAATTGATGCGAGTGGTTTGATGTAATTTTTCTAAGAAGTCACAAACTGGGCCTATCCGATCACACCTTGGATTGAGGAACATCCCGTGGCTGTGGGCGTGATTGACTCGGTGTTGATCGCAATTGGCGGCGGTGTTGCGTGGTTCTTTGGGTTGTTTAAGA
>RGAJ01000048.1 GCA_009920225.1 Paracoccaceae bacterium | reverse complement strand
GGCGGCCAATGCCAACGGATCGGGATCGCGCGCGCCTTGGTGATGGAGCCCAAGCTGATCGTGTGCGACGAACCCGTGTCGGCCTTGGACGTTTCCATCCAAGCGCAGGTGATCAATCTTTTGATGGATCTGCAAAATGAAATGGGCCTATCCTTGATCTTTATTGCGCATGATCTCAGCGTGGTAAAACACATCTCGGATCATGTTATGGTGCTGTATTTGGGGAATATGGTCGAAATGGCGGCCAGTGATGCGCTTTATGCCAATCCGCGCCATCCCTATACGCAGGCCTTGATCGCATCCGTTCCTGTGCCAGATCCGAACTATGTCAAACCTGCGGTCGACGCAAAATTGGCGGGGGATTTGCCATCGCCCTTGTCGCCCCCTTCTGGCTGTGTGTTCCGGACACGGTGTAAATACGCGACCGATCTTTGTGCGACGGAAAAACCGAAACCCCAAGATGCGGGGGACGGGAATTTGGTCGCCTGCCACCATTGGCGGGACCTTTGATGTACAAAAAGGGGCTGCACACAGATTTTATGCTGTTGCGGCCCTTTTCAGATATCGCCGAACACGATGATTACATGCGTGTCGTATCGCATGGCTTTCCGAATTATTACTTTGGAAACATGTTGGTCTTACGTCATCCTCCGCAGGACCCTGATCCTGCAATATCGCTTTTTCAGGATGCATTTCGCGACCACCCCGATGTTGAACATGTGACCCTATGTTGGGATTCTGCCCCGCTGTCCCAAGGGGCGCAGCAGGCCTTTGAAAGGCTGGGGTTTGACTATGATCTAGATACCGTTTTAACCTCATCCCGCCCCACATCGCCAGGTGACGCACCCCACGGCATCACATCTCGGATGATTGTTGCCGAGCAAGAGTGGGATCAAGTGATCGCGTTGCAATATCAAACAGGCAAAGATGATTTTGTGAATTATCGGTCCTTCATCCGGCAAAAGTTTGACACCCACAGACAGCGAGTCGCACTGGGATTGGGCCATTGGTACGGCGCGTTTGATGTCGATGAATTGGTCTCAGACATGGGGCTTTTTGCCGAAAATGGCGTCGCGCGGTATCAGTCCGTCGAAACCCATGCACAGTATCGTGAGCGCGGGATTGCATCGTCTCTCATTCAATTTGCGGCGCAAGACATGGCACAGCGCCACAATATTGAAACATTCGTCATTGTGGCCGAAGCTGCATCAAACGCGCAACGACTCTATCAAAAATGTGGATTCGTCCCATCGCATGATATTTTTTCGCTGTTTCGCGGCCCCAAAAACGGCACCTAGCTTATTTCAGCTTTAGCATCGCGGGCGGCGTCGCCAACGTCGGTGTGTTACACGTAAAGCCCGAAGTCGTGACCGCAGCCACGTTATTTTCCCCGCACACACGCACTGCTTCGTTGGTGTTTTCAATCACTTGGTGAGTGTTTGAAAAATTCACATAGATCAGCTGTACCACCCAGACAAGCGCGACAAACCCCACGACGCTGAATAAGACGATCAGACCATTTTTCATTCGGTGACTCCTTCGGATGAGGAACCACTGCAATTTTCTGGCCAATCTGCAAAACCTGCCGATTAATCTGTAATGCGTGCGCGTCCGGCCGCTTCGACGGTTAGGGTGCCCTCTACAAAGACCTCACGCCCTTCGACGGTCGATTTCTTGATATCTTCGCTATAGGCAATTTGAATATCTTCCGCCCCTGCGTTCTGCGCATCTGTCATCGCGCTGTGTGTCAACTGTTCGCGCAGATAGGCAATCGCCGCATCGAGCGAACTAAAATTCGCGGGCTCAGTCCCGTGATGGACCCGAAACATACCTTCGTTCGGGGCGGTGATGGTGGCACTTGCCCGAAACGTGACGCGCCCCACAACGGCACCAATGGCGTTGGCCACACCTGCATGTTCTGGCAGGATCATGGGGCACCCCAATACATCGCCGACGGCAGGATAATACGTTGGCGCAGACGCGCCCAATCCGATCACAGGCACATTCAATCCAATGTCGATTTTCATCAAACCTTTGTGTTGTTTCAAACCGCGCTGCGTTAAGACATGTCGCGCCAAAACGTCATTTGGAACATCGTCAAAATCGTCATCATCTTCGGCAAAAGCAGTCTCTAACAAGGCCAATGCTGTTTGATGTGTGAGCTGATCAATGATGATCTGCGCCATGTGATGCGGATCAGTTGACAACATGTCGCCCGATCCCGTGCGCCACCGCCCAAACAGTAACAGCGCCTTTTCTGCAGCCTCTCGATCCCATACCGACACGCGGCCCAAGACGTGGCTGGCATCCGTAGGCGTGATCGCCGAAATTTGCACCATTCCGCGCGAAACCATGCGGTTGATCGCTTTCATATCCAAGCGCGTTTTCACCACATGACCCAGCGGTTGGATTTGGGGTGTCACACGATCCATCACCGCTTGATCCCGTGGCGCCAAACCGGATGTTCCAAACACATCCAGGCGTCGGATAAATCGCCCGTCAAATTCACTCGGCACCAGATTGCGCAGCTGTTGGTCCAATGCATCATGCACAACGCTTGGTGCATCCTTCGCGGCCAAGGATATCGGCAACACGCGGCGCGGGCCCAACGTCACCCCGCCCTTTAGGCCATGTGCGATAAAATGCACTTCGCTATCACCGCCAAGCCCTGTGGTGCGCATGGCCACCGCTTCGACCATGGTGCGATAGGGGCCGACCTGTGCGCCGTTCGGGTCTATTGCCGGCTGTCCATCGCGCAGCACAGCCACATCTGTGGTCGTACCCCCAATGTCCGAGACCAACGCGTGCTGCGCCTGCGTCAGCCAACGCGCGCCCACAATCGATGCCGCCGGACCGCTTAGGATTGTCTCAATGGGTTTTTCCCGCGCTTGATCCGCAGAAATCAACGCGCCGTCACCGCGCACGACCATCATCGGGGCAGAAATCCCCAGATCAATCAATCCGATCTGCGCCCGATCAATCAGGCGGTCGATCATCCCAATCAACCGCGCATTCAAAACCGCGGTCAATGCACGCTTTGGCCCATTCAATTTCGCTGAAAGCTGATGTGACGCGCTCACTGGTTTGCCCGTGACCTCCCGCAAAATCTGGGCCGCCTTTATTTCATGGCTTGGGTTACGCGTGGCAAATTGGGACGCAACCGCAAAGGCCGTCACATCCGCCACAGACGCGGCCCATTTGGCGATCATATCTGTGTCTAATGCGGCGACTTCAACACCCGCGTGGTTGTGACCCCCCGCCAGCTGCAACACCGCATCCCCCGCCAAAGCAGCAGACAAACCATGTTTTTCTAAATCGCCATCCCGAAAACCAATAAAGACCAAGGCAACTTTGCCGCCCTGACCCTCAACCAATGCATTGGTGGCCAAAGTGGTCGAAAGCGATGCCATCGCAATTTGATCGGGTGTGATCCCTGAACTGTCCAAAACGGCTTGTGCCGCAGCGCCAATGCCTTGGGCCAAGTCATGGCGCGTGGTCAAAGATTTCGCGGTTGCGATGACGCGTGTTTCGTCCTGCAAAATCACTGCATCTGTATAGGTGCCGCCCGTATCAATTCCCAATAGAAACGCCATTACAACTCCCCTTTTTGCTTCGATGTAACGCAAACCTTGGAACTGTCCAGTCTATTTACGACCTTTTCAGGGCGATTGCATTTTCATCTTTGCAAAAATACTCGCGGGGGGCGAAGGTCGTTTAGAAAACCGTCCCTAGGACGGTTTTAAGACCGCAGCGGGGCGGCAGCCCCCCTTGGTCGGATTGTGCAGCAATTCGATCAATCCGGGTTCAAGCGTTGAACAGCCCATTCCGCGGCATCGCGAACGGTCGCATCTGGATCGTGCATCAACGTTTTTGCTGTGTCTAATGCACTTGGTAATCCTGAATTCCCTAATGCATACAAAACATTTCGAACGAACCGGTCGCGGCCGATACGTTTGATTGGACTGCCTGAAAATTTTGCCCGAAACTCTGCATCGTCCAACTGTGCCAATGCAACCAAATCAGGGGCCAGTAAATCGTCGCGTGCATGATACTTTATCTCACGCGCAGTGATGGCAAATTTATTCCACGGACACGTCGCCAAACAATCATCACAACCGTAAATCCGATTGCCTAACTTGGGACGCAACTCGGGGTCAACGGGCCCGTGATGTTCGATGGTCAGATACGAAATGCAGCGCCGTGCATCCAATTGATAGGGCGCAGGAAACGCCTCTGTTGGACAAGCATCCAAACAGGCCCGACACGATCCACAATGATCGGTTTCGGGGGGATCGGCGGGCAGGTCCAAGGTGGTGAAAACAGACCCTATAAAGAACCAATTGCCCAACTCTCGGCTCACCAGATTGGTGTGCTTGCCTTGCCATCCCAACCCTGCGGCTTGACCCAAGGGTTTTTCTGAAACGGGTGCGGTGTCGACAAAAACCTTCACCTCTCCACCCGCATGTTCAATCAACCACCGCGCCAAGCGTTTGAGTCTCTTTTTGACGCTGTCATGGTAATCTTTGTTTTGCGCATAAACCGAAATCGCGCCCTTGTCCGGGTGGTTTAAAATATCGCGCGGGTCGTGTTCGGGGCGATAGGATTCCCCCAACATGATGATGCTGCGCGCCTCTGGCCATAACGCAGCGGGGTTGCCGCGCCACTGTGTCCGTTCGGCCATCCACGCCATTTGACCATGAAAACCCTGTTCCAAAAACGCAGCCAAACGTTCGGGCACCTGCGGGATCGCATCAGGCCGCGTGATACGGCACAGATCGAACCCCATGTCATGGGCCACGTCTATCAGCTGTTGTTTTAAGTCCTGCGCGCTTTGCATCGAAATCCATTTCGTGATTTCATACGGTCATATCGCAGAATACGTGAAACAAAAAGGCCGGTTGCACTGCGCCACCCGCAGTTTATCTGGGGATGGCGCTGGGTCGGTGTCAACACCGACGTTCCTCTGGCGTGGGTTTACGCGCCTTTGATAGCGGCGCGGGTCTTCACGATTTGAAGGGCAGCATTCGCAGCTTCGCGGCCTTTTTTGACGAAATGTTCGGCAAAGGCGGCATTGTGAAAATCGGTTTCTTGGTAGCTGTGCGGTGTCAATGATACGGACAAAACGGGCACATCAGTGTCCAATCCAACGCGCACCAAACCGTCGACAACCGCTTGGGCGACAAAGTCATGGCGATAGATGCCACCGTCCACGACCAACGCGCAGCACGCAATTGCTCCGTATTTGCCAGTTTTGGCCAAGTCTTTGGCAAGCAATGGCATTTCCAACGCACCTGGCGCGTCGAACACGTCAACTTGGTCAGCGGGAATGAGTTCAAGGAATCCAGTCAAAGCTTGATCCACGATGGCAGAATGCCAGTTGGCTTTGACAAAGGCGTAGCGGGTGTGTGTCATCTGTATTCTCCTTAAGTCTAACAACACGTCACCCAAGGCATACGACAGAACGGGCGGTGGTCCGCCTGTGCTGATCGCTCTCTTTCATCCGGACTATAACCGTCGGCTCTGGAATTTCACCAAATCTGCTGACACCCTTACGGGCCGCTCGCGGGCTTTCACCGCCGGTGGGGAATTACACCCCGCCCTGAGAACGTCATTACGTTATCGCGCGACCACACAAAAGCCAAGCCCAAAAAGCCCAACGGAAATTTGTGATAGCACAATTTATTTCATGCGTTTCACTTTGGGTTTCTTTAGACTGGGCGTGTTTTCGGCAGGGGACTGACAATGCATCCAAATCAGATTTTTCGGGAAACCGACAGCGAAAGAAATCACACCATGTTGGCGTCTGCGGGGTTTGGGGCGTTGGTGGTAAATGGTGATGACGTGCCCCATGTGGCGCATATTCCATATCACTATGATCGCGTCACGGGACAGGTGGCGTTTCATCTGGTGCGGTCCAATCCGATTGCCCGTGTTCTGGCAAAGTCTGATGGGCGCGCGACACTTATTATCAACGGGCCGCACGGGTATATTTCGCCCGATTGGTACGGGGTCGATGATCAAGTTCCAACGTGGAATTACGTTGCAATCCACGCAACTGGGTCTGTGGCGGTTTTGCCTGACGATCAGTTAGAGCCGATTTTAAACCGTCTATCAGATCATTTCGAAGCTGATCTGTTGCCCAAACCGATCTGGAAAATGTCCAAGCTGACCGAAGATGTCAAAATCCGGATGATGCGGCAAATCGTTCCCTGTGTGATGCAGGTCGACATGATCGATGGAACGTGGAAATTGGGGCAGAACAAAGCGGATGCTGTACGGCTTGCTGCGGCCAAGCAACTGCGCGACAGCGGGGATGGATCAGACCCACAACAGTTGGCGGATCTGATGGAACAGGCGACGTAACGCGCCCTTATCCTTATGGAAAATATGTGGGCGCGTCACCCATGTGCCATTTGGGGTATTTCCCCATGATCGCGGAAAAGTGGTCGGATGTCTTGAACGCGTCAAGCCACGCAATCAGCTTGGGCCAGGGTTGGGCGTAAAACCAATCTTGGTCGATGTGGGCGAATTGCCGGACAAAGGGCAGGATCGCCATATCCGCCAGTTTCGGGTCAGCCCCGAACAAGTTCGGGGACAATTGATCGTTCAGCGACATCAAAAACTTTGATGCGTTGCGCCTATGTTCCGCTGTGTCTTCGTCAGGATAGCGCGATCCATATTTCGTGCGATCCAGGGAATGTTTGAATGGACCATCGCACAGCGCCATCAATTCATACCCTTCGGTCGGCATCTGCATCCAGTTTTCCGGATCATTCTGCGCCAAGGCCCATGCCATAATATGCAGGCTTTCGTCGACCACCTTTTTATCGATCTTTAGGCACGGAACCGTGCCCGATGGTGATGTTTCCAGAAATTCTGGGGCTTTGTCCCGCAAAAGGATTTCGCGCAGTTCAACGGTGATACCCGACGATAAAATCGCGAGCCGCGCGCGCATCGCATAGGGGCATCTGCGAAAGCTGTATAAGATCGGCGCATCGCTCATGCGGTCAGTTGCCCTTTGGTCCGTCCTGTAATTTTGGCAGTGACAATTGCCCCTTCGGTTTGTGGGCTGGCAAATGTGACTTCGGTGAATTGTGCGGTGCGCCCCATATTCGGGTTTTCCATCAAAATTTGATGGGTTTGCCCGATTTGTTGCGCAAGATGGGCCTCCACCTGACGATCCCCTGCTGCGCGTAATTGCGCGGCGCGGGTCTTGATCGCTGTACCGTTCACCTGTGGCATCCGCGCGGCTGGCGTGCCTTCGCGCGGGGAATAGGGGAATACATGCAACCACGTTAGATCGCATTCTTTCACAAGGCGAAGTGAGTTTTCAAAATGCGCCTCGGTTTCCGTGGGAAAGCCCGCGATGATATCCGCGCCAAAGGTCATATCAGGTCGCAGACGACGCGCCTCTTGGCAAAACCGGATGGCATCATCCCGCAAATGACGGCGCTTCATCCGTTTCAGGATAAGGTCATCCCCATGTTGCAACGACAGATGCAAATGCGGCATCAATCGTGGTTCGGTGGCAATGGCCTGCATCAGGTTTTCGTCAACCTCAATACTGTCAATCGAACTGATCCGAAGACGGTTCAAATCCGGCACCAGCTTCAGGATCCGCATCACCAAATCACCCAGTTTTGGCGCGCTTGGCAGGTCCGCGCCCCAACTGGTTAGGTCAACACCCGTCAGGACGACTTCGTTATATCCACGATCCACAAGGCGTTTGATCTGATCGACCACCACGCCTGCGGGAACTGAACGCGAATTGCCGCGGCCATAGGGGATGATACAGAACGTACAGCGATGATCACAGCCGTTTTGCACCTGCACATAGGCGCGGCTGCGGGTACCAAAGCCATCAATCAAATGTCCTGCGGTTTCGGTCACGGACATGATGTCGTCGACCAACACCTTTTCCGTGTCACAGATAAAGCCGCCATTCAGGCGGTTCCATGTGTCGGGTTGCATTTTTTCTGTATTGCCGATGACAGCATTCACTTCGGTCATCTGGGCAAAACTGTCGGGGTCAATTTGCGCGGCGCATCCCGTGACAATAATCTGCGCATCAGGGTTCGCGCGCCGAATTTTGCGAATCTCTTGTTTCGACTTGCGCACTGCTTCGGCAGTGACCGCACATGTGTTCACAATATGCGCGTTCTTCAGACCAGCGGTTTGCGCAAGATCTTTCATCGCCTCGGATTCATAGGCATTCAGGCGGCAGCCCAGAGTGGTAAAGCGCGGTACATTGGTCATGAGTGCGCCGCGATAAAATCAGCGGTGAATTCACCCGACGCCACATGCATGGTCGGACCTGTCATCCACACGCCGTCATCACGCCAATCGATGTGTAACGTACCCCCATCCAGATCGACGCGTACCTGGCGCCCTGTCAATCCACGTCGCGCGGCCGCAACGGCGGTGGCGCAGGTGGATGATCCCGATGCCATCGTCACCCCAACGCCGCGTTCCCAGACCCGCATGCGGAGGTGGTTTTCGCCAATTACAGACGCAAACTGTACGTTTGTACGTTGCGGGTAAAGCGGATGATGCTCAATCTCTGCGCCGCGTGCGGCCAAATCTATCGCTTCGGCGTCCTCGACGAAAAAGGTGCAATGGGGATTGCCCATGCCCGTTGCTGTCGGTTCGCCGTCAATGGGAAGATGCAAAGTATCCATTTCACGCGCCAACGGAATTTCATCCCACCGCAATTGCGGCGCGCCCATGTTGACAGATGTCAACCCATTGCCCGCATCCTTGGCATACAGATTGCCACGTGCCGTTGTGATATGCAGGTCGGATTGACCGGTTTCATCCATCAGATACCGCGCGATACAGCGTGTCGCGTTGCCACAGGCTGCGGATGTTGATCCGTCAGAATTGTAAAACACCAAATGTGCATCTGCGGCACCCGCTTCGATCACAGCCAGCTGATCAAACCCGATGCCCATGTGCCGATGTGCAATCGCGGTGATCAAACCTTCGCTCAAAGGAATCGGAGTCGCGCGGGCATCCACGACGACAAAGTCGTTTCCCAGCCCGTGCATCTTCATAAACGGTAAAGTATGTCTGTGTTTTTGCGTCATAACCCGCCATATACGCCCGAGTTGCAAATGAATCCAGAGATTGTCAAATTTATTTCACTTTCGGGGTTGACCCCGTGCACGCTTCTTTCTAATACGCCCTCCAGTGGGCCCGTAGCTCAGTTGGTAGAGCAACTGACTTTTAATCAGTGGGTCACAGGTTCGAATCCTGTCGGGCTCACCATTTATTTCAAAGGCTTAGCTGAGATATGCTGAGCCTTTTGTTTTTTCTAGCGGACTGGGGCTACAAGGGGGCTACATTTTCCCGTTGCTAACCAAGAATTACCCACGCCAAAACTGCAAGAATAACAAAAACGCACACAACCAATAATGCTGGCTGAGATGCACTTGGTTTTGTATTCGCCTCGTTTTGAGCGTTAGGCTCTGATGTTTGGACTGCGGTATCATTACCCTCTGTTTCAGTACTGCCTTCCAATAACTCAATGAGTTCGGCCTTCTTCGATGATGACTTCGC
>RGAJ01000470.1 GCA_009920225.1 Paracoccaceae bacterium | reverse complement strand
CTGACCCGTATGGACGGTGACGGCCGCGGTGGTGCGGCCTTGTCAATGCGCGCGGTCACAGGCAAACCCATCCGTTTCGTCGGCCTTGGCGAAAAGATGGATGCGCTGGAAACCTTTGAACCCGACCGCATCGCGGGCCGTATTCTGGGCATGGGCGACATTGTTGCGCTGGTCGAAAAAGCCCAAGAAACGATCGAGGCAGAACAAGCCGAACGCATGATGAAACGGTTCCAAAAGGGCCTATTCAACATGAACGATCTAAAAGGTCAGCTGGAACAGATGATGAAAATGGGCGGCATGGAATCCATCATGGGCATGATGCCCGGCATGGGCAAAATGGCCGCGCAAGTGAAAGACGCTGGGTTTGACGACAAGATTTTCAAACACCAAATCGCGCTGATCAATTCCATGACCAAAAAAGAACGCGCCAACCCCGCGTTACTGCAAGCCAGCCGTAAAAAACGCATCGCGGCGGGTGCGGGGCTTGAGGTCAGCGAATTGAACAAATTGCTGAAAATGCACCGCCAAATGGCGGATATGATGAAAAAGATGGGCAAAATGGGCAAAGGCGGCATGCTGAAACAAGCCATGCGCGGCATGTTCGGCAAAGGTGGCATACCCGCGATGCCGGGCGGCATGGACCCGTCCAAAATGGACCCCGCCGCGATGGAAGCAGCGGCCAAACAACTTGGCTTGGGTGGCAAGCTGCCCGGTCTTGGCGGCGCTGCATTGCCCCCCGGTTTGTCAGGCTTCGGGAAAAAGAAATAAATGACCAACGCCCCCATCTATCCTTGGACGCTTCCTGTTACGCATGGCGCACATCGCCTGATGTCGGATGTCACCGCTTCGATCCCGACCCTTCGGACAGAGCGGCTGACGTTGCGGCCGCCGGCGCTTGGCGACTTTGACGTCTATGCACAGATTATGGCCGATGATCACTCGGGCCACATGGGCGGGTCTCTTAGCGCAAGCGAAGCGTGGGCGGATTTCTGTGTCTATTGCGCCGGATGGATGCTGCGCGGCGCGGGGATGTGGGCGGTTTGTTTACAAGACACGGCAATCGGATTTGTCACAATTGGCATGGAGATTGGCGACCAAGAACACGAACTTGGGTATTTCTTTCTTGCACCCTACCACGGCCAAGGCTTTGCCGTCGAAGCCGCCACAGCCGCACGTGATTATGCCCGCATTCAGCTTCGGGTACCGTCGCTTGTCAGTTATGTCGCAAAAGGAAACTTGGGTTCGGTAAAAATCGCGCAAGCCTTGGGCGCAACGCGCGATGACCTCTCGAAATTGCCCGACGATAACGCAGATGAAGATATTGTGATTTATCGTTATGCGCTAGGGGATGAAAAATGACGCACCATCGTTCTTCATCTTTGCAA
>RGAJ01000469.1 GCA_009920225.1 Paracoccaceae bacterium | reverse complement strand
TTGGATCAGATGCCTTTTGAACACTATATGGTCTTTGACACATTTGGCGCGTCGCTTTTTGCGATAGCTGTCCCGTTTCTTCCAAAGGCGCGCCTTGAAATTCGTGGGGCCCTGCGCGATTTGGGACCTATCAAGCTGACTTGGTTTTTTGCGAACACGTTGACAGATTTTATCGCACAGGTCTGTTTGAAAAAGGCCTTTTCCCTGTCTACCAGCGCGGGATTGGTCAGCATCATCACCCAAGTTCAGTCCATCTATGGCATCATAGCAGGTTTGGCTCTTACCCTCATCTTTCCCGCAACATTTCACGAAAACATTTCCATCCGAACACTCATGCGCAAGCTGATTGGAACCCTTGTCATGATCGGTGGAATCTACATTGCCTTTTTTGGAATTTAACGAGGTCTATCATGTTATTCACAAATGAAATCAAAACCAAATTCTCATTATGCCCATCCCCCTATTCCGCCAACCTTGATCCGTTTTTGATGTATTCGATGTTTCTGCGCACCCTGCTGCCCGCGGAAATCAAGGCCGATCTAAACCGATTGAAATCGGGACAGGTTAATATGATCCAACTGACGCCCGTCACAGATATGATCGAACAAACACCAACCCCTTGCGACGATAAAGTGATCGGTGCAAAGCCCGATTTTTTCACTGAAGGCGTCATGGGCGCGATCGCGGCAGAGTTGGGGGATATTTTTGGCTACAAGGAACAAAATGGGTTTGTCATCCATGACATTTTCCCCATTCCCGGGCTTGAACATTCGCAAACGGGCGCAAATTCCAAATCTGTGCTGTCGTTTCACAGCGATGGATCAACCCATCCCATTATCACGCCTGATTACTTGATCTTGTACTGCATCAAACCGGATCGAGCAGCCTGTAATCACATTTCGTTTTTGCCCGACTTGTTGCAGCACATGCCAGGCGATTTGTTCCAAATCCTGACCCAAGACCGTTTTGCCCATCAGGTCGATATAGAATTGGCGGTGGAAAACAAAAACAGCTTTGTGATCCAACCGATCATCTTGCGCGAAGGCAATGAATTGATCCTGAAATATGATGGCGATTTGGTCACGGGGTTGGATAAAGAAAGCGAACAGGCCATAACCGAATTGAATGCATTAATCGCAAAGACCGCTGTTGAGGTGCACAATCAAGCGAATTCTGTTTTAATCTTGAACAACAAAAAGGCGGTTCATGCGCGTTCGGCGTTTGATCCCCGATTTGATGGCACAGATCGGTGGTTACAATCCGCGTTCGTGTCGAAAACACCGCTGCCAAACGGACATGTGATCGACATCCAAGATCGGCTTGGTTTGAACGTGCCATCGCACGCCAAAACAACGGCGCGCGACGACATCCTAGCCTATTGACCT
>RGAJ01000468.1 GCA_009920225.1 Paracoccaceae bacterium | reverse complement strand
TCGCCCTTGGTGAATGTGCCATCCTTGAATTCGCCTTCAAAGAAATTCATGGATGGAGATCCGATAAAATCGGCGACATATTTGTTTTTCGGTTTGTTATAGATTTCATCGGGTGAGGACAGCTGCATGATCTGGCCGCCGCGCATAATGGCGATACGGTCGGCCAATGTCATGGCCTCAATCTGATCGTGGGTCACATAAATCATCGTGTTGCCCAGCTGTTGGTGCAACCGTTTCAATTCAACCCGCAAATCGGCGCGCAGTTTTGCGTCCAAGTTTGATAGCGGTTCATCGAACAAAAACACATCCACATCGCGCACCAACGCCCGACCGATGGCCACACGTTGGCGTTGGCCGCCCGACAATGCCGCGGGTTTGCGTTTAAGCAAAGGTTCAATTTGCAAAATCTCGGCGGCGCGGGCCACGCGACGTTTGATTTCGTCCTTGGGCACTTTGGCGTTTTTCAAACCAAAGGTCAGGTTTCCCTCGACCGTCATTTGTGGGTACAGCGCGTAGGATTGGAACACCATGCCAATGCCGCGTTCGGACGGTTCGGCCCACGTGACGTTTTGCCCTTTGATGTGAATCTGACCGTCGGTGATTTCCAACAAACCCGCGATGCAATTCAACAGGGTTGATTTCCCGCACCCAGACGATCCAAGCAAAACCAAGAATTCTCCATGGTGGATATCAAGGTTGAGGTCTTGCAATACTTTGACCGATCCAAAGTGCAGGTCCAAATTTTTGATTTCAACAGAATGCATGTGATCAGCCTTTCACCGCGCCGGCCGCAATGCCGCGCACAAATAGTTTTCCAGAGACAAAGTAAATGGTCAGCGGCACCAACCCTGTCAGGATCGTCGCGGCCATGTTTACGTTGTATTCTTTGACCCCTTGGGTCGAGTTCACGATGTTGTTCAACTGCACCGTCATCGGATAGGTTTCTGGGCCGGTGTACACGACACCAAACAGAAAATCGTTCCAGATGCCCGTGACTTGCAAGATCACCGCAACGGTGAAAATCGGGACTGACATTGGCAACATCACGCGGAAATATATGCCCCAGAACCCTGCGCCATCGACACGGGCCGCTTTGAACAATTCTTCGGGCAGGGATGCAAAGTAATTGCGAAACAACAGCGTCAGGATCGGCATGCCAAAGATCGAATGCACAATGACCAGACCGGTTAATGTTCCGTATACGCCCAATTCGCGTAGCAAAATCACGATGGGATACAACATAACTTGGTACGGGATAAATGCGCCAAAGATCAGGATGGTGAAAAACGCATTTGCACCCTTGAACCGCCAGTTGGCCAATGCATAGCCATTGACCGACGCAATCGCGATCGACACGATGACCGACGGAATTGTGATGCGCACCGAATTCCAGAACCCCGAACTTA
>RGAJ01000467.1 GCA_009920225.1 Paracoccaceae bacterium | reverse complement strand
TTTGTCGATGGAAGGTCGCATGACCGTCTGTAACATGGCGATCGAAGGCGGCGCACGCGCGGGCCTAATCGCACCAGACGAAAAGACATTCGCCTATTGCAAAGGTCGCCCACACGCCCCGAAAGGCGCCGCATGGGAAGCCGCCGAAGCATATTGGCGGACGCTGTTCACCGACGAAGGGGCGCATTTCGACAAAGTCATCACCATCAAAGGCGAAGACATAGCACCGGTGGTGACTTGGGGCACCTCCCCCGAAGACGTTTTGCCGATCACTGACGTTGTACCTGCGCCTGAATCTTTCAAGGGTGGCAAGGTCGAGGCCGTCAAACGCGCGCTGGATTACATGGGTCTAACCGCGGGTCAGAAATTGACCGACATCGCGATTGACACTGTCTTTATCGGGTCCTGCACCAACGGCCGTATCGAAGATTTGCGTGCCGCAGCAGCAATCCTGAAGGGCAAAAAGGTCAAAGACGGTCTGCGGGCGATGGTTGTACCTGGTTCGGGCCTAGTGCGCGCGCAGGCAGAGGAAGAGGGCATTGCCCAAATCTTTATCGATGCAGGCTTTGAATGGCGTATGGCGGGATGTTCCATGTGCTTGGCCATGAACCCAGACCAGTTGGCCGAAGGCGAACGCTGCGCGTCTACATCAAACCGCAACTTTGAAGGTCGTCAGGGATACAAAGGCCGTACGCACCTCGTGTCGCCTGCGATGGCCGCGGCTGCCGCAATCACCGGTCATCTGACCGATGTTCGGGACATGATGTAATATGCGGGTCGCTGGCATAGACGGTTACAAAGACGGCTGGATTGCCGTTGTCGTCGATGCTGGCGATTTTGCAAGTGCGTTTACCGTTTGGGCAACGCGGTTGGTGGATGTGATACGGGACAATGCAATTCGCCTTGCGCTGATTGATATGCCCATTGGCTTGTCCAGTGGGCCCGTCGATCGTCCGGTCGAGGCCGCCGCGCGGCAGGTGTTGCAAGGCAAAGCATCGTCTTTGTTCAATGCGCCGTGTCGTCAGGCCTTGGGGTGTGCCAGCTATGCCAGCGCAAGCCAGATGAACGCCGATGTTTTGGGCAAAAAGCTGTCCAAACAGACGTGGAACATCTGTCCCAAAATTGCCGAGGCCGATCATGCCGCGCAAAGTCTGACCGATGTCGTGCTGCACGAAGCCCACCCAGAGGTGTCCTTTGCGACATTCACCGGTGCGCCCATCGTGGCCAGCAAGAAATCGGTCAAAGGCTTGGTCACCCGCGCGGGTCACATGGCCCGTCTGGGGTTTGATTTGGTCAAACTGGCGGCCCCCTTGAACGACAAACACAAGGCATCCCCCGATGACCTGATCGATGCCGCGGTCCTTGCATGGTCCGCGACACGCGTACAAATGAATACTCATGTGACC
>RGAJ01000466.1 GCA_009920225.1 Paracoccaceae bacterium | reverse complement strand
GCCTGCCCGACATGTGGGTCATGCTCTGGTATGTTCACTGCCAACTCTATGAACTGTTTGACCGAAGCGCTGGGCCTGTCCTTGCCTGGGAACGGATCAACCTTGGCCACCCATGCAGACCGCAAAGAATTGTTCCTGCAAGCAGGTCGCCGCATCGTTGAAATGGCCAAGGCGTGCTATGAACAGGGCGACGCAAACATGTTGCCCCGCAACATCGCCACATTCGAAGCATTTGAAAATGCGATGTCATTGGATATCGCAATGGGTGGTTCGACCAATACGGTTTTGCACCTTTTGGCTGCGGCATATGAAGGCGAAATCAACTTTTCCATGGACGATATTGATCGCCTGTCGCGCAAAGTACCCTGCTTGTCCAAGGTCGCGCCAGCAAAATCAGACGTCCATATGGAAGACGTCCATCGCGCCGGTGGCATCATGGCCATCCTTGGCGAATTGGATCGCGCGGGCTTGATCCATCGCGACTGTCGGACGGTGCATGAGCCCACCATTGGTGATGCGTTGAACAAATGGGACGTGATGCGTACCAATGATCCAGACGTGCATAATTTTTTCCGCGCGGCTCCTGGTGGCGTGCGCACAACTCAGGCCTTTTCTCAAAGCCGCCGCTATGACAGCGTGGACATGGACCGCAAGGGCGGCGTGATCCGCAACAAAGAAAACGCATTTTCCCAAGATGGCGGTTTGGCGGTTCTGTTCGGTAATTTGGCCGAGGATGGGTGTATCGTGAAAACGGCGGGTGTGGATGACAGCATCCTAAAATTCTCGGGCCCTGCCTATGTGGTGGAATCCCAAGATGACGCCGTGAATGACATTCTGACCGGCAAAGTCAAAGCAGGTGATGTTGTCATCATCCGCTACGAAGGTCCGCGCGGCGGCCCTGGTATGCAAGAAATGCTGTATCCTACATCATATTTGAAATCCAAAGGATTGGGTGCGGCCTGTGCCTTGGTCACTGATGGTCGCTTCTCTGGCGGGACATCGGGGCTATCGATTGGTCACGTGTCACCAGAGGCCGCAGAAGGCGGCACCATCGGTTTGGTCGAACATGGCGATTTGATCGAAATCGACATTCCAAATCGGTCCATCAACTTGGCCGTTTCTGATGAAGTCTTGGCCGAACGCCGCGCCAAACAAGACGCAGCGGGTTGGACGCCATCAAACCCACGCAAGCGCAAGGTAACAACCGCGCTCAAGGCCTATGCAGCATTGACAACATCCGCCGCAAAAGGCGCCGTTCGCGTTGTGGAATAATTAAAATAACCAGACCAAACGAAAGGGCGCCGCAGGGCGCCCTTTTTTATGGCTTTGTCGATGCCGTCACATAATTCACCGACAAATCACGGTCTGACAGACGCCATTGCCATGTGATCGGGTTAAACACGAAACCC
>RGAJ01000465.1 GCA_009920225.1 Paracoccaceae bacterium | reverse complement strand
GTGCAGCGATTGCATTCGCACACGGTCTGAACGTTCACTTTGGTTTGATTGAACCAAAACCAGGTGTTGACGTGATCATGATGGCGCCAAAAGGCCCAGGTCACACAGTGCGCGGCGAATATGTAAAAGGCGGCGGCGTTCCTTGCTTGGTTGCAGTTCACCAAGACGCAACAGGCAAAGCCCTTGAAGTCGGTTTGTCCTATTGCTCTGCAATCGGCGGTGGCCGTTCTGGCATCATCGAAACAAACTTCCGCGAAGAATGCGAAACCGACCTGTTCGGTGAACAAGCGGTTCTTTGTGGCGGCTTGGTCGAATTGATCCGTTGCGGTTTTGAAACACTGGTCGAAGCAGGCTATGCACCTGAAATGGCGTATTTCGAATGCTTGCACGAAGTGAAATTGATCGTTGACCTGATCTATGAAGGCGGCATCGCAAACATGGACTATTCGATCTCGAACACTGCGGAATACGGCCAATACGTCACTGGCCCACGCATCCTGCCATATGAGCAAACAAAGAAAGCCATGAAAGACGTCCTAACAGACATCCAACAGGGCAAATTTGTACGCGACTTTATGTTGGAAAACGCTGTTGGCCAACCAACAATCAAAGCGTCGCGCCGTGCAAACGACGAACACGAAATCGAACAAGTTGGTCAAAAACTGCGCGAGATGATGCCTTGGATCTCCAAAGGCAAAATGGTCGATAAATCGAAAAACTAAGATCATCTTTGATGGCACGAAACCCCGCCCACGTTGGCGGGGTTTTTGTTTTCGGCGCGGTTGACGTCACGCCAGTCCTGGATTTGCGCGGAACCCTCTTGAACTTCGTTTGATCCTGTTAGAACCTTGACAGATCACTCAGAGGAATGCCAATGCAACAGATCACAATACGCCCCCTGACCCACGACGATTATGACCAATGGCATGCGCTGTGGACGGGGTATTTGCAGTTCTACGAAACGACAGTGTCACAGGACGTGTATCACACCACCTTTGATCGCTTGATTGACCCCGCCCATACCACGCAAAACGCCCTTGTTGCAGACCGCGACGGCACTTTGGTCGGGTTGGTGCATTACATCTATCACCCGCATAATTGGCGCGTCGAAGATGTCTGCTATCTGCAGGACCTCTACGCCGACCCATCTGTGCGCGGCACAGGCGTCGGTCGCGCCCTGATCGAAGCGGTGTATGACGCCGCCGATGAAAACGGAACCCCGACGGTGTATTGGTTAACCCAAGATTTCAACGCCACCGCACGACAGCTCTATGATCGCATCGCAAATGTGACCCCTTTCATAAAATACAATAGGTAAGACCATGACCCCACATATCAACGCAAAAAAAGGCGATATCGCCGAAACAGTCCTGATGCCCGGTGATCCACGTCGTGCAAAATGGGCTGCG
>RGAJ01000464.1 GCA_009920225.1 Paracoccaceae bacterium | reverse complement strand
TGAGGTATGAGAGAAAAGGGGAAAAATTGTGTCAAAGAGGCGTTCATTTTTTGATCGCGCTCCTTTTGTTTTCGAAATTGTGGATTTTTTAGGCGCTATTTCAGATCGACACCGGGTGCGAAGGCTATGAAAAACGGGTTTTCATAATTTGCCTTGCCATAGGCCAAATCCGAATGATCATCGAACCTGACGACGCGACCGCCCGCGCCGCGCAATACGGCATCGCCTGCGGCGGTATCCCATTCCATTGTGCGCCCTAAACGTGGGTACAGATCCGCCTCTCCGGTCGCGACAAGGCAGAATTTCAATGATGACCCTGCGCCTGTCATATCACGGACTTGGTATTTGTTGATGTAGTCATCTGTCGCCTGATCACGATGCGACTTGGACGCCACAACGATCAATGCGGAATTATCGGGGGTTTTTACGGACAATGGCGTGGTTTGGCCCACAGAGTGTGGGTCAAATGGACCTTTTTCTTCGACGCTTTGTCCGTTGGCATCAGTGTAAAACAAACGTTCTTTTGCGGGGGCATAGACCACACCACGTGTTGGTACGCCGTTTTCCACAAATGCGATGTTGACGGTGAAATCGCCGCGGCGTTTGATAAATTCTTTTGTGCCATCGAGCGGATCAACGATCAAAAATTGATCTGCGGATAAATCATGCGATGCTGCTTGTTCTTCGGTAATGATCGTGACATCTGGAAACGCAGTTTTTAGGCCTTCGTATATCACGGCGTCAGCGGCACGGTCGGCTTTGGTCACGGGGCTGTCGTCATCTTTTGATTCAACGCCAAAATCATCTTGTGAATAAATGCTCATAATTTCATCGCCGCCTTTAAGCGCCAATGTGCGAAGTGTGCTAAAAAGAATGTCGTAGTCCAAATTTTGCCTCATATTTATGTGACAACCTATGCAAGATTGCCAATTCTAATCCTTCAACATAGACTGATCCATAAAGCCAATAGGGACATGTTGACAAGTATGCCCGTAAAAAGGACGCCCAAAGATGTTTGAAACACGCCGCGCGAAATCGCCGTCGAATGCCGTGATCACGATGGGGATCGTGGTGTTTCATTCGGTCGTTCATCGCATTCGTAAATCGCAACGCAGCCCCATTATGTCGATTCTGACAAGCATCATGCAGTCTGTCACAATGGTTTTAGCATTCATTTTTATGATGGATATCTTGGGTATGCGCGGGGCGGCCGTGCGGGGTGATTTTGTGCTCTACGTTATGTCAGGGATCTTTCTATATCTGACCCATACACAGACTGTTGGTGCGGTATCGGGTGCAGAAACAAGCAGTTCACCCATGATGCAACACGCGCCCATGAACACTGTTGTCTCTATTTTGGCCGCCGCGCTCAGCACTTTGTATCTGCAGCTTCTTTCTATGCTTGTTATTTTGGCCGGGTATTATGTGATGTACAATCAC
>RGAJ01000463.1 GCA_009920225.1 Paracoccaceae bacterium | reverse complement strand
TGGGCCGATCAATAAAGCCCAAACCCTGCATCATGGAATTCAGGAACCCAGATTGTTCAAAAATCGCCAACCATATAATGCCAGCCGCCAGATCAGAAATCCCAAGCGGGATGGTCCACACATACAAAACAAGGTCGCGGCCCTTTTTCATATTGCTGACCATTGTCGCCATTAAAAGCGCCAATGCCAACTGCACAGGGACAACCGCTGCGGCGAGCAGAAGCGTGTTGTTAAACGAAGTTGAAAATTTCCAATGGCTTGTGACTTTGGTGAAATTATCAAAAGTAAAGCCTGCACCTGTCGTAAATGCCTGCTGGGCGACCAAGACGAACGGGTAAAGAAAGAATACGCCCAAAAAGATCGTCACAGGAAGGATCAGAATATAAGGCAAAGTCCTATTGTTCATGGAAGTGATCCATTTTCCAGTTTGAAAGATGCAAGGAGATTAAGAAGGTCCTTAGGCCAAGTAAACTGGCCTAAGGACGTAGGTTTATTTATTCAACAGGGCATGGGCCATCTGATGCGGCATCAGGTGCCCAGCACGGCGCACCGCTTTCGGTCATGATCGCTTGTAGACGCACTTTGTGTTCGTCCAACACCGCGCGAATGTCTTCGCCACCCAAAACAATCCGTTCGAATGTTTCGGTATAAAGTTGGCTAAATTCACCACCCAATGACCCCAAACCTGCGGGCAAAAGACCTGGGTTTGCATCGGCAGAGCCTGACATTTTGGCAACCGCATTGCCCGCGGCTTGTACCGCTGGGGGCAGATCGCCCGGCAATTCAACATCAACCACAGGGAAGAAGTTGGTTGCGCGCAGTGTCGCGATTTGCGTTTCAGGCTTTAGCATATGCTGAACAAGCGCTTTGGCCGCATCCATGTCGGGTGCAGTGCGTGGAATGGCAACACCCGCAAGAACCGGCATGAACCCACGGCCTGTTGGACCCGCTGGCGCTGGGAAAGCGACAAAGTCATCTGGACGTTCGTTGAATGCACCTGCAAGGCGAGATGTGTGATCAAACGCGATCCACGCATCGCCGCTGAGCAATTGTTCTTGCAAGAAGGAAAAGTTTGTCGATGCAGGGTTTGTCACCGCCCAGAGTTCGCGCATTTTTTCCCATGCGGTCACAGCAGAGTCAGATGCAAATGTACGCACAACGCCATCCGTGTAGGAGGGGTACAAATACCCTTGGAAGAACCGATGCTTTAGACCCTTGGGCCCTGCAGGAAAGCCAAATTTCGCCTCGCCTGTGGCTGCTTTGATATTGCCGGCCCATTCAATCAATTGATCATATGTCAGCGCATCAATATTTGCGCCTGCGGGCAAATATGGCAACGCTGCTTTGTTGGCTGCCATGATATAGCTTGCCTGCATCCAAGGAATGTATTGCATATTGCCTGTACCAAGCTTGGCCAGATTGTTGAACGTATCAGACGCC
>RGAJ01000462.1 GCA_009920225.1 Paracoccaceae bacterium | reverse complement strand
TTCCCGTCAAGATACCGGGCGCAGCCAGCGGCAGAACATGATGAAAGACCGATTGCATTTTTGATGCCCCCAACCCCAACGCCGCACTGCGGATGCTGGGTGGCACGGCCTTTAATGCGGCACGGGTTGAAATAATAATCGTCGGCAAGGTCATAAGGGTTAGAACCAATCCCCCCACCAACGGGGCCGATTGCGGCAAATGCATCGTGTTGATGAAAATCGCCAAGCCTAAGATCCCAAACACGATCGAAGGCACGGCGGCAAGATTGGCAATGTTCACCTCGATCACGTCGGTGAACCAATTCTTTGGCGCGAATTCTTCCAGATAAATAGACGCGGCAACACCGATTGGCAACGACAAGGCAAGGACGACCATCATCATCGCAAAAGAGCCAATCATCGCGACCCCAATGCCCGCAGCCTCTGGGCGTTTGTCGGATGCGTCTGATCCGGTGATAAAGGACAGGTTGAACGACTTCTCGACAATCCCCTGCGCCACCAGCGCATCAACCAGATCAAGCTGTTCTACAGACACGTTTTTGTTGTTTGCAATGCTTTCGCGGGTGACGCGGCCTTTTAGATATCCGTCGATCCACGAATTGGTCAGCAATCGAAATTCGACGGTTTGTCCAATCAATAGCGGATCGGCCAAGACGCGGTCGCGCAATTGTGCTGCCGCGCTATCCGACAGGATTTGCGCCATGTCTTTGGACTTTAACGATGTTTCAATACCTGCGGCGGCAACCGTCGTTTCAATCGCCGTTTTCAACAAAGGAGCATAGCCAAAGGTTGATACCTTTTTCATTTCCTCGATATCGCGGTTGCCTTTTTTGTCCAGCTTGCTTTCCAACAGCTCGACCTGCAGCGTGATGAATGTTTGCTGAAACGCACCGGTGCCTTTGGACACGATGGTATAGGTCAGCACGACCAACATCAACAAACCCACGGTAATCGCGGCTTTGCCAAACAACCGAAACCGTTTTTCCGCAGCATTGCGCCGTTTCGTGGAGTCGTTTTGAACGAAAAGCGAAGTCTTGTGAACAGCGTCGGTCATTCGTATTGCTCCCGATATTTGCGCACAATCATAAGCGCGATGATATTCAAACCCAAGGTAATGACAAACAGCGTCAATCCCAATGCAAAGGCCACCAATGTTTCGGGGCTGTTGAAATCGCCGTCACCTGTCAGCTGGCTGACGATACGGGTGGTGATCGTTGTCAAGGCTTCCAAAGGGTTGGCCGAAAATCGTGCAATCGCCCCTGCCCCCAAAACCACAATCATTGTTTCGCCAATGGCACGCGACGCCGCCAACAGGATGGCGCCGACAATACCCGGCAAAGCCGCAGGCAACACAACCTGTTTGATCGTTTCCGATTGCGTGGCGCCCAAGCCATAGGAACCATCGCGCAGTGCTTGGGGAACCGCATTGATGATATCATC
>RGAJ01000461.1 GCA_009920225.1 Paracoccaceae bacterium | reverse complement strand
GAAATCAGCTTTCAAATCCGCAACATCATCGTGCAAGAATTCTCGCGCGTGATTGCAAGCTGTGGCATTGCTGTGTTGGACATGGCCGCGAATACCGCAGACTTGGGCAAATTGATCGTGTCACAAATCAGCGGAACCTTGGCCGAATACGGTCTGTCCATGCCTGAATTCTACATTGAAAACATCTCTCTCCCCCCCTGCGGTCGAGGCGGTGTTGGACAAACGCACATCGATAGGCATTGCGGGTGATCTGGGCAAATACAGCCAATTCGCCGCCGCCGAAGCGATGACAGCCGCAGCACACAACACCAACAGCGCGATGGGCGCAGGTATCGGGGCTGGTATGGGGATGGGCATGGTCCAGACCATGACATCTGGCCCGTTGGGCATGGCACTGCACGCTGGCGCACAAACGCCCCCACCGCCACCGGTGGAACACGTCTGGCATATTGCCGACAAAGGTCAGACCACCGGCCCCTATTCCAAAGCACGCCTTGGCCGCATGGTGACCGAGGGTACATTTTCGCGTAACACGCTTGTTTGGACCGCCGGCCAAGATGGATGGAAAACAGCCCAAGACGTGGATGAATTGGCGCAACTCTTTACCGTCATGCCGCCGCTCCCACCCCAAGCCTAAGGTCCAACATGTCTGATCTACCGCCGCCAATGCCGCCCGAGGTCAAGGATCAACACCGCTTTCCCTGCGAACAATGTGGGGCTGACTATCGGTTTGACCCGTCAAATGGAAAACTGACCTGTGATCATTGTGGTCACAGCACAGGCTTGGCACAGCGCGGGCCATGGGCAAGCTCAATCCGCGAAATGGACTTTTCCCAAGCCGTGAAAGGCCAGATTGATCAGGCAGATGTTGAAACATCGCGCATCAGCACATGCCCCAATTGCGCGGCCGTGATTGAATTTTCGGACAGCTCTCACGCAACAGAATGCCCATTTTGCGCGACACCTGTGGTCACCGACACGGGCGAACACCGCAGGATCAAACCAAAGGGTCTTTTGCCCTTTGCCATCGATGAACGACGCGCCAAAGACGCGATGACCCAATGGTTGGGCCGCCTGTGGTTTGCGCCAAATGGGTTGAAAGACTATGCCCGCAAGGGCCGCAAGATGAACGGTATATATGTGCCGTTTTGGACCTATGACGCAGATACCAAATCGTCTTATGTCGGGGAACGCGGTCAGGTTTATTACGAAACCCGCACGGTCATGCGCGATGGCAAGCCCCACCAAGAGCGGATACAAAAGGTACGCTGGTTTCCAGCTTCGGGTCGCGTTGCGCGGTTTTTTGACGATGTTTTGGTCTTGGGGTCGACATCCTTGCCAAAAAAGTTCACCGATGCGCTAGAGCCTTGGGATCTTGCCGAATTGGTACCATATAGCCCCGAATACCTTGCCGGTTTTCAGGCCGAGGGATACACTGTCTCTCTCGAAGACGGTTATTCAGAGGCCCG
>RGAJ01000047.1 GCA_009920225.1 Paracoccaceae bacterium | reverse complement strand
GTCGGCTTCTGACCAATATTGCGCCGCGCATCCCGCATCGGTCAAAGATTTCCATTGCTGACGGGCATGATGAAGTGCAGCCTCATCATGACCATCAAACAAGACACACACGCGCGCTGCGGTGTTTATTTCCTCAGGTGTGATCGTCGCGCTATGAACTGACATAATGCAGTTGCGTGGCGGGATGACGGGGGCCAGCGACAAGACGACGGGGCTGTGTTCAGCCTCGGGCGTATTCGCCAGTGCATGGGGCAAAAACCCATCTTCTGGCGTTTTCCAAAGGGATTGATCCAGATCCTTCAATCCATCTGACTGTGTGCCGCGCACCTCGACGGACCACCCTGCCTGTAGTGCTTTTTCAATCAAAACAGGCAAGGTGCGTTCCAGTGGATTGCGCGTCAGATGATAAAAGAAAACCGCGCCCATCAGTTGCTTTCTGCGATCTCCGAAATCAAACGGTTCAGCGTACGCACACCCCAACCCGATGCACGCGACGCAGAATAGGTCGACGCCCCGGGTGTTTGGCACACGCCTGCAATATCCAAATGAATCCAAGGTGTTTGCGGTTTAACAAAGCGCTGCAAAAACTGTGCAGCGGTGATGGATCCAGCGGGGCGACCCCCAATGTTTTTCATGTCTGCAATTCGGGATTTCAACAAGGCGTCATAGCCATCGCCAAGCGGCATACGCCATGCACCTTCGTCTTCGGCACGCGCCGCAGACAACAAGGCGTTGCACAAGGTGTCGTCATTCGAAAATACGCCTGCATTTTCGTGACCCAAACCAATGATGATCGCGCCTGTCAATGTGGCCAGATCAATCATCCCGGTGGGATTAAAGCGGTCTTGGGCGTACCACATCACATCACACAGAACCAAACGGCCTTCGGCGTCTGTGTTGATCACCTCGATCGTGTCGCCTTTCATAGACTTCACGACATCGCCGGGGCGTTGTGCTGTGCTTGATGGCATGTTTTCGACCAAACCGACCAAGCCCACAACATTCGCTTTTGCTCCGCGTTTTGCCAATGCCATCATGGTTCCCGCGACAACTGCGGCACCGCCCATGTCGGATGTCATATCTTCCATGCCACCCGCTGGTTTCAACGAAATGCCACCTGTGTCAAAACACACGCCCTTGCCAACAAGCGCAAAGGGACGCTCGTCTTTTGCACCGCCCTTCCAATGCATAACAACAACCTTCGACGGGCATGCAGATCCTTGCCCCACGCCCAACAACGCCCCCATCCCAAGCTTGCCCAACGCCTCTTCGTCCAAAACTTCAACGTCGATGCCCAAGTTTTGCAAAGTCAGCAGACGGTTTGCAAATTCCGAGGTATGCAAAATATTCGCAGGTTCATTCACCAAATCGCGGGTGAAATTGACGCCATCAACCAAACACAGTGCGGTGTCAAACGCGTCGCGATGGTCATCTGCTTTGCTTGACATAACGGTGATCTGGGTTGCGCCATTGTCATCGTCTCTGTTGGTCTTGTGATCCAAGAAATCATAGCAGCGCAGCGCATAGCCCATTGCCAAGTCTGTGGTCGACTTTAACAGACCCGCCAAAATCGTAACGTTTGATGATCCACGCGACTGCGCCGCCTTTGCGCCTGCTTTTCGTGCAACATCAACGGTGGCACGGCGATCCAGCTTTACAACGTCAATTGCGACCGCGGACATACCTGCGGGAAAGGCCAAAGACGTACACTCACCTTGTTTCATTTTCTCAAATTGAGCAGACGCCACCAAGCGCGCAATCGCGCCTTTGGTCAGCTTGTTCAGCTTGCGACCGATCTGGTCAAGCGTGCCATCACCGGCAACGATCATCACAACGCGCCCGTCAAAAGTTGCGATATCTGTGAGGTCCAATTCGACAAGGTGAAGGTCTGAAGTCTTTGGCATGATGCGCTCCCAAGAATTTTCTTTCCCTAAGACCTAAATGCTTCGTTGGAATTTGACCATACGATTTTGAAAAAATTGTCTCTTTGCCTGCATCAAAACCTTCTTCGGTAAAGATAAATCACGTGAAAGGTGGTGAATTTACGCCCATCCGCGACCGAGGGCTAGACTCTTGACCTGAATTTTGCAATCGAGAGATGGCAGGGTAAACACGGATAAAACACAGATGTCGAAATTTGACAGATACATTTTGGCACAGTGTATGTCTGTCTTTGGCTTTTTCACGCTGATTTTCGTGCTCTTGATCTGGATCAACCGTACCGTCATTCTATTTGACGAGCTTATCGGAGACGGCCAATCGGCGTGGGTGTTTCTGGAATTTTCATCCCGCGCACTGCCCGGCGCTGTTGCAACCATTTTGCCATTATCAAGCTTTGCCGCCACACTCTACATCACGAACCGATTGAGCAATGAAAGCGAATTGACCGTGATGCAAGCAACCGGTGCAAGTCCGTGGCGCTTGGCGCGCCCCTTTGCCATTTTCGGGATCATCACCGCGCTGCTTCTGTCCGTCTTCACATTATATCTGGCCCCAGCAGCCAGCCAAAAACAAGCCTATCGCGAAAAAGAGCTGTCGTCTGATTTGGCAACAAAACTGTTGAAAGACGGCGTGTTTCAACATCCTGCTCAGGGTGTGACACTCTATATTCGCGAAATTCTGCCGACAGGTGAATTACTGGACACTTATGTTGCGGATCGGCGTGAAAAACAAACCAGCGTCACCTATACCGCGCAGACCGCTTATGTGTTGAAAGAGCGCGAAGATACCGTTTTGGTGATGAAAGATGGCTATATTCAGAACTATGAGCACGCTACCAATACGCTTTCGGTCACAAAATTCGATGATATGACCTATAACTTTGGGGCGGACGCATTTGATACGACGTTGGACCATTTGGCGATTTCCCAGGTTGAAACAACGACAATTTTATTTGATCCCGAAGCTGCGCAAAAAATTTCAAAACGCGATGCAGCGTTTGTAAACGAAGAACTTCACAAGCGGCTGTTCAACCCGACTTTGGCTTTCGCCGCCGCTTTGGTGGGGTTTGCGTCTATCTATGTTGCAGGGTTTAGCCGCTTTGGCGTCGGACGGTTTGTCCTATTTGCCATATTCCTGCTGGTCGTCATGAAAATGATCGAAAGCGGCCTCACAGGTCCAACACGCACGGTCTATGAGCTGTGGCCTTTGATCTATGCCCCGAGCGCCTTTGGCATCTTGGCATCCATCTTTATGCTTTTCTATTCACAGCGACCTCGCAAAGTTGCCCCACCAGATATCGGCGGTGAACCCGCATGATCCTGCATCGGTATTTTGCCCAGAAATATGTGTTTTATTACACCTCGGTATTTATGATTTTTGTCATATTTGCGGGCATGATCGATTTCATCGAACACCTGCGTAAATATGGCAATGACGTTGCGGTATCCCAGGTCTCGTTACTGACGCTTTCCAATGTTCCGAGCACCGTTTATCAAAGCATGCCGCTTATCATGATCCTGTCCGGAATCTGGTTGTTTTTGGCGTTGTCCCGATCAAGCGAATTGGTCGTGACACGCAGTGCGGGCAGATCACCGCTGCAATTTCTGATGGCTCCTGTATTGGTCGGCTTGATCATTGGGGCCATCACAGTGGCGATTTTCAATCCGCTTGTTGCGGCCATGAACAAACAATATTCCAACACATTGGATGAAATAGAAACGGGCCGAAAATCTGCGTTTTCCGTAGGAGCCGAAGGTTTATGGCTGCGCCAAGGCGATGACCTCGGCCAAATCGTGATACGTGCATCACGGTCAAATTCTGACGGTACGGTGTTGTCTGGTGTGACACTTATTTCGCTGTCAAACGATGGCAACCCCACCCGCCGGATCGAAGCCGAACGGGCGCAGTTAGGATATTACGAATGGATCTTGCGAAATGCAAAAATTTGGCCCATTGGCGATGGGATAAATCCAGAATTCGAAGCAACCACACAAAAACGTTTCACAGTGCCCTCAAACTTAACATTGGACCAGATTCGCGACAGCTTTGGCAGCCCGCAATCCATTTCAATTTGGAAATTGTCCCCCTATATCGCCGACCTACAAGCGTCGGGTTTTTCGGCGCGCCGTCACGCGGTATGGTTTCAAATGGAACTGGCGCGCCCGTTATTTTTGGTCTCGATGTTGTTAATTGGAGCGGGATTTTCCATGCGCCCAAGCCGATTTGGCGGAACAGGCCTGTCTGTTCTGACAGCCGTCTTTATGGGATTTGGTCTATTTTATATGCGAAATTTTGCACAAATCTTGGGTGAAAATGGTCAGCTGCCCGTAGCATTAGCGGCATGGACCCCGCCGATCGCAACCTTTATGATCGCGCTTGGAATTATTTTACATAAGGAAGATGGATGAAGATTTTAATCCCCATCCTTGCAACTCTGTGCCTCAGCTTGTGGGGCAACATCGCAGCGGGTGAAGACGACCAAGCCACGCTTGTCGCGGATGAGGTGACGGTTGATGGCGACGGTAATCTTATCGCAACGGGCGATGTAGAAATTTATTTTCGCGGTGAAAGCCTGACCGCGCCCAAAGTCGTTTATGATTCAACCAACGATCGCATCGATATTGAAGGCCCTCTTTTTTACATCGACAAAGATGGCAACGAAATGGAAGGGGTAAGCGCAAATATGACGCGCGACCTTCAAAACGGATTGGTTAAAAGTGCCAAGTTTCTGATCAATCAACAAATGGAGCTTGAAGCAACCTCAGTCGAACGTGAGGATGGGCGTATGTCGACGTTTAGCGACGTGGTGGCAACATCTTGCATTCCATGCAAAGGCACAATTCCGATCTGGCATATCCGTGCAAAACAAGTGCGCCACGATAAAGATGAAAAGCAAATTTATTTCAAACACGCCCAATTTCGGATATTGGACTTTCCTGTTTTCTACACGCCTTACTTGCGCATGCCTGATCCGTCGGTCAAACGATACCGCGGATTTTTGGTACCGAGCTATCGCATAACAAGCCAATTGGGCACAGGCATTCTGATTCCTTATTTCATACCGATTGGGGAAAGCCGCGACATCACTCTGACTCCGTATATTTCGCCAAATACTAGCACATTGCGAGTGCGATATCGCCAAGCATTCAAAGCAGGCAACATCACGTTTGAGGGCGCTGTTTCGCAGGACAAATTAGGAGACTATGGTCTGCGCAGCCATGGAGTGCTCACAGGTACGTTCGCATTACCTGAAAAATACAAGCTGAGCTTTTGGGCTGAACGGGTGTCGGATAGTAGCTATCACGGGGATTACTTTGATGCTCCGACGAGTATTGTCACATCAAACATAAGCATAGATAAAACCGAAGACAAAACTCATCGAGAAGCGATCCTATACAATTATCATTCTCTTTATGACTCAAATTCGGTCACCCCGACAGTTTTATCCTATAATCGCATCGAACATAAGTTCAACAAAAAACTCTTGGGTGGGACAGTTCGTGCGATTGGTGAAGCACAAGGCAGTTATCGCAAATCAAACGACGACGTCGCCGGACGCGATACTGGTCGATTAAACAGTGCTCTTTTATGGTCCGATCAACGCACCGGGCCCATGGGCCTGAGGTGGGGATATGATACACAGTTGCGCTATGACATCTTTTTCACCGGTCAAGACAGCAACTATGACGAAGTCACATCCGCCGCGACGGCGGATGCGATGATCCATTTACGTTGGCCGTGGATGACAAAAACAGCCAATACACAACATATCATCGAACCGATCCTGCAACTAGGCTATAGTGTTCGCGACGACAAAGACATTCCGAATGAAGAAAGCCTTCGCGTTGAATTGGATCAAGGAAACCTATTTTCCTTGTCCCGCTTCCCTGCGCCAGATCGCTATGAAAATGGTGCTCGCGGGGCGGTTGGTCTTCGTTGGGAAATGCGACATACCAAGGGATATTCGTTGGGCGTCTCGGCAGGGCGCGTATTTCGCGATGCAGAAAATACCGATTTTTCGGTCAGTTCAGGCTTGCGTGAGGAACATTCCGATCTTTTGTTGGCCGTCTCTGCCAAAACGCCATTTGGGTTTTCTATGATGGGACGCGGTTTATTTGGGGTCGACGGAAAAACCACCAAAGCCGAGATATTGACCGCCTATTCCAAAAACCGCTTCGAATTCAATCTTGGATATTCGCATCTGAACGCAGATAGCGACGAAAGCCGAAATGAAGATATCCAAGAATATACTTTTGACTCAAAACTCAAGCTGCACCAAGACTGGAAGGTTCAAAATAGCTTCCGATACGATTTGATCGCGAATAAAGTCGCCACAGCGGGTCTTGGCCTCGAATATGATGCCCAATGTTTCAATATTGACGTTTCTGCGACACGTCGGTTTACAGAAAGCGGCACATCTCCGCCACAAACAACTTTTCAGCTGACAGTCGCCCTTAAAGGGTTTAGCACAGGTGGGGCAAGCCGTCCCAGAAACACATCTTGTAGGAATTAAGTGATGTTAAAAACACCATTGAACACCCTTGCCGCGTTGGCGTGTGTTTGGGGATTGGCGATGCCTGCCACAGCGGGTGGATTGTTTTCTGCCGCAATTCGGGTGAACGAAGGCGTCATCACGAACTTTGAATTACAACAGCGGCAATTATTTCTTGAGATCTTAAAATTCCCGGGCTTTCCGTCGCAATTGGCACGCGATCAATTGATTGAGGAACGGCTGAAACAGCAAGAAGCGAAAAAACTGGGGATCAGTGTGCCCGCCGAGGCGCTGCAAGCGGCGCTTGACGATTACGCAAGCCGCGCAAATCTAACATCGGATCAATTTATCGAAGAATTGGGCAAAGCTGGTGTCGACAAGTCAACATTGGTTGATTTCCTATCCTCTGCAATCATGTGGGCCGAAGTCGTGCGGGTCAAATTCGGCCCTCAAAGCGCGATCAGCGAAGAACAGGTTGAACGGACCGTAAATTCAAACACATCCGGCACCAGCCTTGAGGTGTCATTGTCCGAAATCATCATGGCCCTTGATCCCGACATCGAAGAAGAGGTCCAAGCTCGCGCGCAAGAGCTGTCCAAAATCACATCCACCGCACAATTTTCCCAAGCTGCACGGCAATATTCCGACGCGCCCACAGCCAGTTTGGGTGGCAAAATCACGTGGCAAAAGCTTGATACCTTGCCACCGATCTTGCAACCCTTGATTTTTGGATTGGCACCGGGTGATGTGACCGAACCGTTGCAAATTCCAAATGCGGTGGCGATCTTTCAATTGCGCGATATTCGTGAAACGCCCTATCAGCGTCCGACAGCGGGTGCGGTGGATTATGCAATCTATCAATTCCCCGCGGAAGACACAAAAACACTTGCCTCATTGCGCGCCAATTTGGTCCATTGTGACGATTTATATGCATGGGCGAAAGGCAATCCAACGCATAGCCTGATCCGCGAAAGCCGCGCGCCTGCAGAAATCGCCACTGACCTGCAATCCGTTCTTACGCCGTTGGACGACAATGAATTCATCGTGCAAAACACGGGCAATTGGATCGCTTTGACGATGCTATGTGGACGCGCACCCAATCTCGATGCCGAGGCCATTGATATGGCACAAATACGCACCGGTCTGCGCAATCAACGTCTGGATAACTTTGCAAAGGGATATTTGGAAAATCTGCGGGATGACGCGCGGATTGTGTATAAATGACAAAACCCGTCGTTCTGACATGTGGTGAACCTGCGGGCATTGGGCCAGAGGTGGCGCAAAAGGCGTGGGATCAACTGCGCGAAAGTTTGCCATTTGTGTGGCTGGGCGATCCCAGACATTTGCCGTTGGATCTGCCATATCACTGCATTGACGATGTCGCGCAGGCACACACAACCGCTGTGCGCGCCATGCCAGTATTGCGCCATGATTTTCCCGCGGCCGTCACCACAGGCACCCCCGATTACGCAAACGCGCAAGGTGTGATTGACGTCATCGCCCGCGGTGTTGATTTGGTCAAATCCGGGCGGGCAAGCGCCATCTGCACAAGCCCGATTTCCAAAGCCGTTTTGCAAAAAGGCGCCCAATTCGCATATCCCGGTCATACAGAATATCTTGCTGCGCTAGATGGGGTTCAAGATGTTGTTATGATGCTTGCATCGGATCAGCTGCGCGTCGTTCCAACAACAATTCACATTCCGCTAGAGCGCGTTCCAACTGCGCTGACACCAACGCTTTTGGAACAAACCATTCGCATTACACATACCGCATTGCGCCACCAGTTTAAAATTGACACCCCGCGCATTGCGATTTCTGGCCTTAACCCACACGCCGGCGAAGAAGGCCGTATGGGCGATGAGGAAACCCGCATCATCACGCCCGTTTTGGAGGATTTGCGCGCCAAGGGGTTTGACCTGCGCGGCCCCCTGCCCGCCGATACGATGTTTCATGCACGCGCGCGTGCAACCTATGACGTGGCCATCTGCATGTACCACGATCAAGCCTTGATCCCGATCAAAACGCTTGATTTTGATCAGGGTGTGAATGTGACCTTGGGTCTTTCGTTTGTACGCACGTCCCCCGATCATGGTACAGCATTTGACATTGCAGGCAAAAATGCGGCAAACCCGTCATCGACACTTGCGGCGTTAAAACTTGCCGCGCAACTGAGCCAAGGTGCATGACAGGAATTGATACGCTTCCCCCGCTTCGCGATGTGATTGCCACACACGGTCTTTCTGCGCGTAAAAGCTTGGGCCAAAACTTTCTATTGGATCTCAACCTCACCGCCAAAATTGCGCGGCAGGCGGGCGATTTATCCGAATGTGACGTTTTGGAAATTGGTCCTGGTCCCGGTGGGCTGACGCGCGGATTATTGGCCGAAGGGGCACGGCGCGTGTTGGCGATTGAAAAGGATCGCCGCTGCATTCCTGCCTTGGCCGAAATTGCCGAACATTACAAAGACCGCCTGCAGATCATCGAAGGTGATGCGCTCAACATTGATCCATTGGCACATTTGACGCCGCCGATCCGCATAGCGGCGAACCTGCCCTATAACGTGGGTACAGAATTGTTGGTGCGCTGGCTAACGCCCAAAGAGTGGCCGCCCTTTTGGCAAACCCTCACCCTGATGTTCCAAAAAGAGGTGGCAGAACGCATTGTCGCCGCACCGGGATCAAAGGCCTATGGCCGTCTCGCAATTCTGGCATCATGGCGGGCAGAGGCGAAAATCGCGATCCACTTGCCACCCAGCGCCTTTACCCCATCCCCAAAAGTATCAAGCGCAGTTGTTCATATCAAAGCGTTAGAGAAACCTCGGTTTGAGGCAGACGCAGCCGTGTTAGAACGTGTTGTGGCGGCCGCCTTTAATCAAAGGCGCAAGATGCTGCGTGCCGCGTTGAAAGGTGTTGCACCTGATATCGAGGATCGGTTGATCGCGGCTGGCATCAAACCCACCGAGCGGGCAGAACAAATTCCATTGGAAGGATTTTGCGCATTGGCCCGCGCCGTCGCGCAAACCTAGGTTAATCGGTTCGCTTTTTCTTGCGCGGATGCGGGCGGGTTGGGATTTCTTTCAACAAACCACCCACGGACATCGCCGCGAAATCATTTGGCGTAATATCAATCCCGCAGACCGTACGCGCCAGCACCCAGTCTGCACCATTTAACGCAATGGATCGCGCACAGCCCGGCAATCCGATAACAGGCCTGTCGCCCAATGACCCGAAAAACAACAGGT
>RGAJ01000460.1 GCA_009920225.1 Paracoccaceae bacterium | reverse complement strand
CTAAACATGAAACCGCCAGCTCCAGAAACTCTATTCAAAAATGGCACATAAATTAGGGGCTGGACAATCAGGGGGCACATCCTGTGCCTGATGGGCCTGCGCCACGGACATCGCCGTCCGTTACCGTTTTCCCAAAGGTTCAGGTCGACACGCCCTCGCCCAATATTGCCACCTTGGTCAAAGGCGTTGAAATATCCCCTGCGGTGCACGCAGTGTTGTCGCAGCCAATCAAATTTGGTCAGCCTTCCAACCGTGAAAATAAGGCTATTCCCTTTATTGTGAAACACTTAGATACACGCGCCGCATTGCCGGCCGCTCCTATCTCGTGGCAGGCCAAGACGGATGGGACAGTCGCCACGACAGTGCCGCCGCTCCCCTTGCGGCCAGTGGAACCTGTGGTCACCCCTCAGGCCCCCGTTATGATGGGGCATCATTCGGTTGATACGCCTGTGGTTGCCGTGACGTCCAAAGCCGTGACGCAGACAAAGGAAATCGCGCGGCCAATGCTTTTGCCTGCGAGTGATGGCGTGATTTCGGATGAGACACCAAGCGCGGAGTTGCGGCCACTGCACGTATCGACGCATGGTGAAATAGCGACTGAAAGTGCGCGCCCGAAATCGGATGTGCCTCACCCGATCCGTCAAATTATACAATCCTTGCCCGAGATCCCCCCAAAACACACGGTGCAATACGATATCGATTTGCATCCAAAAGAACTGGGACACGTCAAAATCACGCTGCGTCCAACTGATAGCACCATAACGGTTCATATCGCCTGTGATGTTGATACAACCGCCCAGCTTGTTCGTCGCCACGTCGAAAATCTAAGCAGAGATTTGCAAACGATGGGCTACACGCAGGTGAACATTGATCTGGGGCAATCAACCAAACACTTTAGTGACCAAAAAATGTTTGATGGACAGACGGATCGCTCTATCGAAACGGCCGCGGTTCCCGAAGCCCTTCCCACTCCCAACACTCGCTCTCCGCGTCCTTTGTCGCATGGCGTGGATATAAGGATATAACATGGAAATTTCCCCAATTGATGCGCCCCCCACCGACACAAAACCTGCGTCCAAAATAAGTTCGGATTTCGAAACGTTCTTGAAAATGTTGACGGCACAGATCAGCAACCAAGACCCCCTAAATCCAATCGATGCCAGCGATTATTCAACGCAGTTGGCGACCTTTTCTGGGGTTGAACAGCAGGTATTAACGAACGATTTGTTGCACGCGATCCAGAGCGGCTTGTCAAAATCTGGTTTGGTCGAAGTATCGCATTGGATCGGCAAGCAGGTGGAAATCGCAAACAAAGTGACCTTTGATGGGCATCCCCCCGAAATTCGGGCCGACCTGTCGCCAGATGCGACGCATGGTGTGGTCGAAATTCGTACATCAGGTGGCGGCCTGGTGGCGTCTTTGCCATTTTTAAAAGGCAGTACCCATGTTTCATGGGATGGGCGGAGGCAAG
>RGAJ01000459.1 GCA_009920225.1 Paracoccaceae bacterium | reverse complement strand
CCACGTCAGCTTTTCGCCCAAGACTACAATGCCAATCAAAAAGGCGATGATGATCGAACTTTCACGGATTGCCATGACGACTGGAATGGGGGCAACAGAAAAGGCGTACATCACCAAACTATAGGCCGCAAAGGATGCGAACCCGCCCCCGATGAACGTCACCCGCGCGCGCGTCCACACAAGCGGCACCGACGCGGGCGCTGAGCGTGCAAGATAAATCGCCATGAACACCCCATTGAGCAGCGAAAGCCATCCATAAAACGCAATCGGGCTATTGCCTACGCGGCCCCCGTATCCGTCAGACAGCGAATAGGCGGTGATAAAGACACCCGTAATCAACGCGCTGAGCGCCGCCTTGCGTGGCACGTTCTGGATGCGCAGCCCAACGGTGGACATCAAACCGATTGCAATCACCGCAATCCCTAAAAGCTCCGTCTGTGTCAGATCAACACCCAAAAAAGACAGGCCAAAAACCGTTGCCATCATCGGCGCAGAGGCGCGCGCAATCGGATAGACCTGCGATAAATCACCAAGCTTGTAGGACTGGATCAAAAAAACTTGGTATCCAAAGTGAAACACCGCGCCCAATATCAAAAAGGGCCAAGCCGCAAAATCCAGCGGCGGCACAAAGATCAACGCAATGGCGGCAAAGGGCATGTGACCAATGGTGACCGCCGCCATTTGTAACCGCTTGTCTGATCCACCTTTCACGGCGGCGTTCCAACTGGCATGCAGGGCGGCTGCGCACAGCACTATTAAAAATGTCGATGGTGTCATGATGCGCGTTCATCTGCAAAGTTCACGCATATGGTTACGGATTATCGACCAAAGGCAAGCCCTTTCGCGACAAACTGCAGGATTTCCGATGCAAGAGGCTTGCAAGCGTTTCGATCTGTCCCTAGAAGCGTCGCAATAAATGTAGGAGAGCGCAATGGGCTTTAAAATGGGTATCGTCGGTTTGCCGAATGTGGGGAAATCAACCCTGTTCAACGCATTGACAAAAACAGCTGCGGCGCAGGCTGCCAATTTCCCGTTCTGTACCATTGAACCCAACGTGGGCGAGGTGGCTGTGCCAGATCGCCGTTTGGATATTCTTGCCGAGATTGCCGGATCGAAACAGATCATTCCAACGCGCATGACATTTGTTGACATCGCGGGTCTCGTGAAAGGCGCGTCGAAAGGCGAAGGATTGGGCAACCAATTCTTGGCTAACATCCGCGAAGTGGACGCCATCGCACAGGTTCTACGGTGTTTCGAAGACGGCGATGTCACCCATGTCGAAGGCCGCGTTGATCCCGTTGCCGATGCAGAAACCATCGAAACCGAATTGATGATCGCCGATATGGAAAGCATTGAAAAGCGCCTGCAAAATCTATCTCGCAAGGTACGCGGCGGCGACAAAGAAGCGGTCCAGCAAGAACGTCTTTTGAAAGCCGCGCTTGCCGCTTTGGAAAATGGCCAACCCGCACGC
>RGAJ01000458.1 GCA_009920225.1 Paracoccaceae bacterium | reverse complement strand
CGGTATTTTGGATGGTCTGATGATGGGATATATCCTGGATCATGTGCGGACGGATTTTCGCATATTGGCGCATCAGGTTTTCAAAAAATCCGAAGATTTAAAACGCGTGATCTTGCCCATTTCGTTTGACGAAACGAAAGAGGCTGTTCAGCTCAACCTTGAAACGCGGAAAACGGCGCTCGACTATTTATCCCAAGGGGGTGCGATCGGCATTTTTCCCGGTGGCACAGTATCAACCAGCGCCAAGATGTTTTCCAAACCATATGACCCGGCATGGCGTTCGTTCACGGCACGCATGATTTCCAAATCGAATGCGACGGTTGTCCCGATCTATTTTGGGGGTCACACAAGCCGCTTGTTCCAAATTGCAAGCCATTTGAATTATACCTTGCGGATGGGGTTATTGATCAAAGAATTCAAATCCCGCATTGATCGCCCGGTCAGCGTGGCCATCGGAAAACCCCTGTGTTCGTCCGAGATTGGCGCACGTTCGAAAGATGCCCGCGCCTTGATGGAATATCTGCGGCATCAAACCTATGCCTTGTCGAACCAGCCACAGGCGACGCCCGAATATGGGTTCGAATTCGAGGCAAAGCATATACGCGACCAATCCTTGCGATGACCGCGCATGCAGTGGGTTAAAACTGCCTGATCGTGTAACCTGCCGCTTCGAGATGCGCTCGAAGGTTTTGCGCCATGGGAACCGCCGTGTCACCATCGCCGTGCAAACAGATCGTATCGATGCGACAGGGGATCACTTCGCCGGTGTGGGCAACAATTCCACCTTTGTCCAGCATATCCAAAATGCGATCTGCCGCAATTTTTGGATCTGAGATCATAGCCCCTGGCGTCCCACGCGCCACCAAGGTTGCATCGGCATTATATGCCCGATCTGCAAAGATTTCACCCGCCCACGCACATCCCAAGTCTTGGACCACTGTTTCCATCGCCGTTCCTGACAACACCATGATGATAAGGTCGGGATCAACATCAAGCGCGGCTTGATAACAGATGCGCGCCATATGGGCATCTTCGGACGCCATATTGGACATGGCCCCATGCAATTTCAGGTGTCGAACTTTGGTGCCCAAACGTTTTGCCATCGCTTGGGTTGCCCCCAATTGATAGGTGATCATATTGGCAAGCTCGGTATCAGACAGCTTTAACCGACGCCGTCCAAACCCTTGTAAATCTTGAAATCCGGGATGTGCGCCGATGCCGACGCCCTTTTGCGCGGCCAATGCCATTGTCTGCGCCATCGTATCAGGATCCCCTGCATGAAACCCACAGGCAATGTTTGCCGAACTGACAATGTCCAACAGCGCCGCATCATTGCCCATTTTCCATGGGCCAAAGCTTTCGCCCATGTCCGCGTTCAAATCGATTGTTTTTTGCATTCTGTGTCGTTCCCGTCTAGGCCTGTGATCATGCCGCTGATCAATTGATAACTCAACAGGTTAGGAATGTCTTT
>RGAJ01000457.1 GCA_009920225.1 Paracoccaceae bacterium | reverse complement strand
TCGATGGTGCAAAAATGGATGCCGTGTTAAAGGAGCTGGGCGCATGAAGATTTACGTTCCTTTGGACAGTGCTGCGGTTTCTTTGGGCGCTGACGCCGTTGCCGACGCCATTGTGGCCGAGGCGGCGGCACGCAAGATCGATGTCCAAGTGATCCGCAATGGTTCGCGCGGCATGGTCTGGTTAGAGCCACTGGTTGAAATCGAAACCGATCAGGGCCGCGTTGGTTTTTCCAATGTCGACGCATCCCAAGCAGGCGCTTTGTTGGATGGCAAATTGTCCAGCCTTGGCAATGTCGAAGATATCCCATTCTTTGCGCGTCAAACCCGTTTGACCTTTGCCCGCTGTGGCGTCATCGACCCGTTGAATTTGGATGATTATCAGGCGCACGGTGGCCTGACAGGTTTGCGTCGCGCGGCGGCAATGACCCAAGATGACATCGTGGCCGAAGTCACCGCATCGGGGCTTCGCGGTCGTGGCGGGGCAGGGTTCCCGACAGGCATTAAATGGAAAACCGTGTCCGACGCGCAAGCCGATCAGAAATACATCGTCTGTAACGCTGACGAAGGAGACAGTGGCACATTCGCCGATCGTATGATCATGGAAGGCGATCCGTTTTCGTTGATCGAAGGCATGGCAATTGCCGGTCTGGGTGTCGGGGCCACCAAGGGTTATGTTTACCTGCGGTCCGAATACCCCGTTGCCATCCGCGTCATGCGCGCGGCTGTGGACGCCGCGCGTCAGGGCGGCGTTTTGGGGGCGGATGTTCTGGGATCAGGTCGTGCGTTTGACATGGAAATCCGCGTCGGCGCGGGTGCCTATGTCTGTGGCGAAGAAACCGCATTGTTAAATTCATTGGAAGGCAAGCGCGGCACAGTGCGCGCCAAGCCGCCACTGCCAGCCTTGGAAGGGTTCCTTGGCCGTCCCACCGTTGTGAACAACGTGATCAGCTTGGCATCTGTGCCTGTGATCTTTGAAAAAGGCGCGGACCATTACGCGTCCTTTGGCGTCGGTCGGTCGCGCGGCACCGTGACCCTGCAAATTGCGGGCAACGTGAAACAGGGCGGTTTGTTTGAAACGGGCTTTGGTCTGCCGCTGGGTGAATTGGTCAACGACATCGCGGGCGGCACCGCCAGCGGGCGACCTGTCAAAGCGGTTCAGGTCGGTGGGCCCTTGGGTGCCTATATGCCTGTGTCGAAATTTGACACGCCGTTGGGGTACGAAGAATTTGACCAAAACGGCGGCCTGATTGGTCACGCGGGTTTGGTCGTCTTTGATGACAGCGCGGACATGTTGCAAATGGCGCGGTTCGCGATGGAATTCTGCGCGGTCGAAAGCTGTGGCAAATGTACACCCTGCCGTATCGGTGCGGTGCGTGGCGTGGAAACCATCGACCGTATCGCCCAAGGTGATGCAGATGCCATTCCATTGCTGACCGACTTGTGTGAAACGATGAAAGACGGATCGCTCTGCGC
>RGAJ01000456.1 GCA_009920225.1 Paracoccaceae bacterium | reverse complement strand
TTCAGCGGCGCGAATGGTATCAGACATGGCGTAATTCCCCCAGAAATTCGACGTCGGTAAGACGTCGATATTGCGTCGGTGTTCTGTCGGTGCGTAGTGCGATCCTTAGCATCTATGACATCCCACCCGCAAAATAACGAAAGACAACAGTGTCGCCGTCCATCAAGTCAGGATCGGGCTGACCACCAAGTGACGTGGCAAGATGAATTGCGCGTTCATTCTCTTGCGCAATATATGAGACCAACTGTGTCCAACCGAGTGATGAAAAGGCAAACGTCATGGCGGCCACGGACGCCTGCTTTGCAAAGCCTTTTCCTTCTGCATCTGCAGCAAGAAAGAACCCAAGTTCAGGCTCAAGATCACCGGGCTCCATACCAAGCAATACGAAACCGAGAGTGCGATTATCTTCTTTCGATGCCAGAGCCCATCCACCATGCCCCCGCAACATCCAGCCCGATGACATTTGTATGAAATCAAGCCACGCGTCGGCTCTGTTGAATGGGCCACCGATATATCGACCGCGCTCTGTCGTGACGATATCGGCATAAACCGGAAAATCACCCGTGGTGATCGGACGCAGTGTCACATCTGAGGTGTGCAAAACGGGAACCAAGGATTGAAAGCTGCGCGCCAATGTCAAAGCTGCACCCTGCGACGCGAATTCACATGCAAAATTCATCCGAGCACCTCGGACGCTGGGGGGTGACGGAACAACATGTCCTCGCCCATATGGACATTGATGTAGGTGCGTTCGAATGTTGCGCCCAAGCGTTCGGCCAATTTGATCGAGCGCGTGTTGCCAGGCACGATGTTGGATGTCAAAGTTGTGAAACCAAGGTGCTCATACGCCCAACGACGGGCACGCACGGCGGCCTCATAGGCAATCCCGCGACCTTCAAACCCGTCAAAGACGACCCAACCGACCTCGGGTTCGGGCCAGCCTTCGGGGTTCCAGATGCCGCTGATGCCGGCGATGTCACCCTGTTTCGTTTCGATGGTAAAATAGCCGTAGCCGTGCCAATGCCAATGGCCCACATTCAACGTGAACCACCGCCATGCGTCACCGCGGTTTGGAGAGGACCCAAAGCCTTCCGCGCGGTCCTGATCCAGCAAAAACGCAATCATAGCGTCTGCGTCGCGCTTTTCAGGGCCACGCAGGATCAGGTTTTCGGACTCTAGGACAGGTGCGTTGGTGAGGGTCATGTTATACATGCACCCCCTGCACAGGTTGCCCTGTGGGAGCCTTCGGTGAGAGTATTTTTGGCAAAGATGAAAGCATTATTTCTTTTTCCCAAAGCCTGACAGACCAGGGGGCAGGCCCATGCCGCCGCCTAGACCCGGGAGTTTGCCGCCCATGCCAAGTTGCTTTGCGGCGGCTTCCATTGCGGCGGGGTCCATTTGCGAGGGATCCATGCCCGCGGGCATTGCGGGCATTCCGCCTTTGCCGAACATGCCGCGCATCGCTTGTTTAAGCATGCCGCCTTTGCCCATTTT
>RGAJ01000455.1 GCA_009920225.1 Paracoccaceae bacterium | reverse complement strand
ATAGGACACAAGCGATGAACGGTTCTTTTGCGGCATTGATGATTGCATTGGGTGTGTGGGACATGGGGGTAAATTATTGCCCCACTTCGGGGTGTTTAACCCCGCGGACCACGGACGCCTATGACAGCTATTCCATCCATCAAAACTCGGTAAACGATGTTGCAACGGGGAACGAAATTTATTTTCGTCGCAAGACGGGTCATGCGAATGGTCCTTTTGAAAATGTCTGGGGGGTGTCGATCTCTGAGCACGGCGAGATGTGGGCAGGCTTTGGTCATGTCTATGACATCGATACGCCTATTTCTGCGCTTGATATCCAATTGCACGCCATGACGGGTCTCTATGAAAAAGGCCAAGGCACAGATTTGGGCGGACCGATTGAATTTCGATCTGGGATCGAAGTTGCCTATACTTTTGAAAATAATTGGCGCTTGGGCGCGGGGTGGGACCATCGTTCGAACCTCGACATTTACTCGAAAAACCAGGGCATGGAGTCGGGATTCTTGCGTCTGTCTCTGCCGCTTCGTTAATCGGTAAAAAATTCTTGCCAATTCCTGTGGGTTCTCTACTGTAATGCAGATAATCAACAGGAGGAATATATGAAGAAGTCGACGACAGCATTATTAAGCATCGCAATGCTTGGTGGGTTTGCTACCGAAGCTTTTGCGACCGAATGGAACGTATCCTTGTGGGGCAGCCGCCGCGCCTTTACCGAACATGTTGAAAAAATTGCAGAACTGGTCAGTGAAAAGACCGGTGGCGCGTTTACGATGAACATCAGCTATGGTGGCTTGTCGAAGAACACCGAAAACTTGGATGGTATTTCGATTGGTGCCTTTGAGATGGCGCAAATCTGTGCAGGCTATCACACAGACAAAAACCCTGCGGTGACAGTGTTGGAATTGCCATTCTTGGGCGTTAACACGCTTGAAGAAGAGGTTGCCGTATCTAACGCCGTCTATGCCCATCCATCGGTCAAGGCCGATTTCGAACGTTGGGGCGCGATGACACTTATGACATCGCCTATGCCGCAATATAACTTGGTTGGAACCGGCGAAGCGCGCGACACCTTGGATAAAATGCAAGGCATGCGCGTACGTGCGACAGGTGGCTTGGGCGATGCGTTCAAAGCGATTGGCGCGGTCCCAACATCTGTTACCAGCTCTGAGGCCTATAATGCCATGGAAGCAGGCGTGGTTGATACGGTCGCCTTTGCGCAGCACGCGCATTTGTCGTTCCGCACAATCGATCAGGCCACGTGGTGGACCGAAAACCTGAACCCTGGAACAGTGAACTGTCCTGTCGTTGTCAGCATTGATGCCTATAATGCGCTGTCTGACGACGAACGTGCGGCACTTGATGGTTCTGTTGACGAAGCCATCGCCTACTATCTGGAAAATTACGGCAAACTTCTGGACAAATGGGAAACCGTTTTGGCAGAAAAGAACGTTCAAAAAGTCAAGTTTTCAGACACTGAATTGGCCGCGTTCCGTGCCAAA
>RGAJ01000454.1 GCA_009920225.1 Paracoccaceae bacterium | reverse complement strand
GTAATCTTGGACAAAGATTTCAATGGCTTGCTCTGGCGAAAGCTTTCGCAGATCGGCAATATCAACGCGTCCATCCCCTGTCAGGTCATGCCGCAATCGGCGCAATGTCTTTAAGGTCACGCCCCATTTTGTCGGACCACCCGGATCATCGGGATCGTTTACAAATCCGCCTTCGGTGCGCAGAATGTCTTTGGCAATGTCTGTGACTGTTTGCATGATGCCCATCCTTGATAGATGAACATCAGCCTAGGGTGCGGGGGTTAATTCCACCGCCACGCAACGCACGCCCGCGCGATCAGCTATTGGGTTCGACGTATGTGCCTTGTTCTTTTAGGGCGTCGATGACCTCTTTCGGCATATAATCTTCGTCGTGCTTTGCCAAAATCTCTGAGGCTTGGAAGACACCATCCACATAGGATCCTGTGCCAACCATGCCTTGGCCTTCGGCAAATAGATCGGGTAAGACCCCCTTGAATGTCACGGGAACCGTTTGGTTGCCATCGGTGACGTTAAAGGTCACGGTTTCGCCTTGCCCCCGAACCAATGTACCCTCTTCTACCAAACCGCCAATGCGGAACACTTCTGTCGCACTTGGGGGTTCTGCCATCACTTGAGTGGGCGAGCGAAAGAAATTAATCCCGTCGCGCATTGCGTATCCGATCAGGCCCGTCGCAACGGTAAGTGAAACGAAAGCCAAAACAATAATTTGAATGCGGCGCTGTTTTTTTAATGACTTCATTTCATCCTCACGGGAACATAGGGGACATTGAAAGCCCCGCAGTTTCAGACAGACCCAACATCAAATTGGCGTTTTGCAACGCCTGCCCCGATGCACCCTTCATCAAATTGTCCAAAACAGACAAAATAATCACGCGACCATTGATGCGATCAGGAAACACCGAAATCCGACACAGGTTCGATCCACGTACATGTTGGGTCTGTGGCGTCGTTTTAAAAGGGATCACATCAACAAAAGGTTCATCTGCATAGAATTTCGCCAAAGTGTCATAGACATTTTGCGCATCACCACGTGCATAAATGGTCGCCTGCATGCCGCGGATCATCGGCACCAAATGCGGGGTAAAGGTTGCAACTACCTGTTGTCCCGCGGCCTTGGACAACTCTTGATCCAATTCCCCCATATGACGATGATGGGCAACGCCATAGGATTTGAACCCTTCGTTCGCTTCTGAAAACAGCATCCCTTCGTTCAAACCGCGTCCTGCACCCGACACACCAGATTTCGCATCAATGACAATAGGATCTGCGTCAATCACACCCGCCCGCAGCGCAGGGATCAACGGCAAAAGCGATGTAGCGACATAACACCCAGTGTTTGCAGTGATTTTTGCCGCTTTAATCGTGTCGCGATAAATCTCTGGCAGGCCAAAGGCGACGTTCGGTTGGATGTCCATCGCGGTATGATCAATGCCATACCATTTGCGATAGGCGTCGCCATCAAACAAACGGAAATCAGCAGACAAATCAACAACGCGCAC
>RGAJ01000453.1 GCA_009920225.1 Paracoccaceae bacterium | reverse complement strand
ATCTCAATAGGGTCTAATGTTGATTTTTCGGGGGTTAAATCCTTCATTTTTCCGATCCTTCTACATCAAATAATGTTCCACCAATCGCACGGGACTGGCCGCGAAATTCTGCGATGACTGTGCCGGTTTGATTGGTCACAGTGATATCATAAAGGCCCGTTCGCCCACGCAGGGAAACTTCGGTGCCCACTGCGGTTAATCGATCCCCCAATTGGCCCGGTGCAAGATAATGGATTGTGTTCGACTGCGCGACCGTCCTTTGATTGCGGCTGTTGCAAGAAAAGGCAAAGGTGCTATCAGCCAAGGCAAAGGTCACGCCACCATGCAAAATGCCATGACCATTACAATGATCTTGGCGCACGGTCAGGGCCATGGTCGCAGACCCTTCGGTAACGGCGACAAGCTCAAATCCGAACCATTTCGACGCATGATCGTTTTCCATCATGGCTTCGGCGGATCGTTCTGCAATCGTTTGCGTCATGATCGTTTTCCCGTAAAATTTGGTGTCCGCTTTTGCAAAAATGCGCTGACGCCCTCGGCATAATCGGGGGTCTGTCCACAAATTTTTTGGCTTGCGGCTTCTAGGTCAAGCTGTTCGTCCAATGTGTTGGTTGCGGCGGCCTGAATGGCCGCTTTGGTCATGGCCAAGCCCACCGTGGGGGCAGATCCAAATTGTTCTGCCAAACGTCGCGCATATGCGAGGTATTCGTCCTCTGGCAAGGCTTTCCAAATCATGCCCCAGTCGGCCGCTTGCGTCGCACTGACAGGTTCCGCGGTCAGGGCCAAGGCCTTGGCACGTGCTTCGCCGATCAAATGGCGCAGGGTCCATGTGCCGCCACTGTCTGGAACAAGACCCACTTTGGCAAAGGATTGGATGAATTTTGCGGTGTCGGACGCGATCACTATGTCACAGGCCAAGGCCAAATTTGCCCCAGCCCCTGCCGCCACCCCGTTGACCGCGCAGATAACAGGGCATTCCATCGATTTGATCAACCGGATCAGCGGATTGTAAAAGGTGGTGAGTGTTTTCGACAGATCGGGCGCTTCGGTCATTTTGGACGGATCGCGATCCCCCAAATCTTGGCCCGCGCAAAATCCGCGCCCTGCACCCGTCAAAAGCACCGCACGCACCCCTGATTCGCGGGTATTTTGAAGCGCTGCGTATAACGCTCGGTGCATTTCGTCATTGAAACTGTTCAATCGATCAGGTCGATTTAATGTCAATTCTACCCATGTTTCGTGGGATTTGACGATCAAAGTGTCCGATGTGTGTGCCATGGCCTGTCCTGTGGTGTTTTAAAAAGACTTGCATAAACCAACCGTTCGGTCAAATAATAAATGAAGAGACAGTCGAAAGGTACGGCACATGTTGAACGTCGCAAGCTTTATCAAAGGGGACTGGGTGCCCGCAGATGACGGGGCGCGCTTGATCCGCCACGCAATCACCGGTTCGGACTTTGCCACAGCTGGAAATGATCGGCTGGATTTCGGCGGAATGAT
>RGAJ01000452.1 GCA_009920225.1 Paracoccaceae bacterium | reverse complement strand
AGCCCTTCGATACCTGCCCAGTTCAATTTCAAACCGGGGGACACGATCATGAAGGTATAGCTGATTTTTGTGCCGTCTTCCAAGGTGACGGCGTTGTCATCTGGTTGGAATGTGGCAACCGCGCCTTTGATATGCTTGACGCGGCTTGGCATCACTGAATGCATCGGGCGATGGGTTTGCTGTGCGTGGAAAATACCGCCCCCAACCATTGTCCATCCCGGTTGGTAATAATGAACATCGCTAGGTTCAATGATCGCGATGTCGAGTGACGTGTTTCGCTTCAAAAGGCTGCTTGCGGCTGAAATACCGCCTGATCCGCCGCCAACGATTACGATTTGATGGTGCATTCTTTCCTCCGAATTTGTGTGCGACCGTATACGAAGTCTGGCGCAAAATAAACTGCGAAATTCAAAAAAGTGAATGTGTCGCAGGCGCTGCGTCAACTAAACTTTGCCTTTTGCGAGCTTCTGATTTACCACTTGTAAAAACCTTTTATGGAGAACAGCTATGGCGGCTTTGTTAAATACTGTAGATCCGGATGGATTGTTGGAATTTTCGGTGGTCTTTACTGACCGCTCTTTGAACCATATGTCGAAACAATTTCAACAGGTTATGCGTGACATTTCGTCGATGTTGAAAGAGGTGTATAACGCCGATGCGACCGCCTTGGTGCCTGGTGGTGGGACATACGCGATGGAGGCCGTGGCCCGCCAGTTTGGACAAAACTCCAAGGTGGTTGTGGTGCGCAATGGATGGTTTTCCTATCGCTGGAGCCAGATTTTTGATACGGCCAAGAACGCAGAAACCGTCGAAGTTTTGATGGCGCGCCGCACTGGAAACGCATCGGCAGAGCCCTTTCAACCCGCCCCGATCGAAGAGGTTGAGGCAAAGATTCGCAGCGAGCGTCCCGATGTTGTTTTTGCCCCCCATGTTGAAACCTCGGCAGGGGTGATCCTGCCTGATGACTATATCACGCGCATGGCTGCCGCCGCGCATGAGGTCGGTGCCATCATGGTCTTGGACTGTATCGCATCGGGCTGTGCATGGGTGGATATGAAGGCGACAGGTGTCGATGTTTTGATCAGCGCGCCGCAAAAGGGATGGTCTGCGTCCCCTTCGGCGGGTTTGGTCATGATGTCGGATCGTGCGGTGGCGCGACTGGAAAACACAGCGTCAGACAGCTTTGCCATTGATCTAAAGAAATGGCATTCGATCATGCAGACCTATGAAAACGGCGGACACGCCTATCACGCGACCATGCCCACAGACGCGCTCAAAGCGTTTCGGGATACGATGATTGAAACGCGCGAATATGGATTTGCAAAATTGTGCGATGCGCAATGGGATTTGGGCAATCGCGTGCGCGATTATCTGCGTGGCAAGGGGATCAGATCGGTCGCGGCCGAGGGGTTCGGCGCACCGGGTGTTGTGGTCAGCTATACGTCTGATCCCGCCATCCAAAACGGGTCTAAATTTGCGCCGCTTGGCATGCAAATCGCGG
>RGAJ01000451.1 GCA_009920225.1 Paracoccaceae bacterium | reverse complement strand
TTGCCGTGGATTCCGTTGTGAAAACCAGCCAGATGCAAGACGCGGTGCATCGCGGTGTTCTAGATGCTGCGCACTATGTGCCTGCGTATTGGTATTCAAAGTCCAAGACAGCATCCTTGTTCGGGACTGGTCCTTGTTTTGGCTGGTCGTCTCAAGAGGTGTTGGGTTGGGTCCATTACGGTGGTGGCCAAGAGCTGTTTAATGAGCTGATGGAAAGTCTCGGCCTAAACGTTGTTTCATTCTTTAACTCGCCAATGCCGGCCCAGCCGCTGGGATGGTTTAAAGAAGAAATCAAAGATGCAGCACAGATGAAGGGTTTGAAATATCGGACCGTTGGTTTGGCCGCTGACGTTCTGCTTGAAATGGGAATGTCGGTTGTTCAGTTGCCAGGTGGCGAAATTCAGCCCGCGATGAAGTCGGGTCTGATTGACGCAGCGGAATTTAACAACCCAACGGCAGACCGTGATTTCGGGATGCAAGATGTATCCAAGCACTATCACTTGGCGTCGTTCCACCAATCGCAAGAGTTCTTTGAAGTAACGTTCAATAAAAAGAAATTCGATGCGTTGCCCAGCGAGCTTCAAGCAATTTTGAAATATGCGTCCGAGGCAGAAAACTCAAACTTCTATTGGCACAACACCCAGCAATATGCGAAAGACCTCGTCACCTTGGAAACCGAACAAGGTGTTAACGTCTATCGTACACCGGACAGCGTTATGGCCGATCAATTAAAGGCCTGGGATGTTGTTGTTGATCGTATCTCAGCAGAAGATCCATTCTTTGCAAAAGTGATTGAGTCGCAAAAGGCATATGCGAAAGAGGTGATGAAATACCTGAACCTCAACCAGCCGGATTACCAGCTCGCTTACAACCATTATTTTGCCTAAACCCCACGCAAATGGGCATAAACACTTGATCCTGGTGGCATAACTGCCGCCAGGATTACGCGACTGTACTGGAGATTACCGTGACCCGTTTTATCTATGCTGTTGAAGGTCTTAGCGTCTGGACAGGCCGTGCATTCGGCTGGTGTATCATGATCCTAACTTTGTCTGTATCGTACGAGGTATTCGTGAGATACGTGTTGAATGCGCCCACAGTCTGGGCGTTTGACATGATGATCCAAATGTATGGCGCATTATTTTTGATGGCTGGGCCATATGCTCTGGCGCAAGACAGCCATGTTCGCGGTGACGTGCTTTATCGATTGTTCTCGGTGAAATGGCAGGCAAGGGTGGACTTTGTGCTTTACATCTTGTTCTTCTTCCCGGGGATGCTGGCGCTTTTCTGGTATGGTTGGGAAATTGCCGCAGATAGCTGGCGCTACAAGGAAGTGAGCTGGAATAGCCCTGCGCGCATTCAGATATATTTCTTCAAAACACTTATCCCGGTCGCCGGTGCCTTGCTTATGTTGCAGGGTCTTGCTGAACTTATGCGTTGTGTAAAGGCGATGAAAACAGGTGTTTGGATGGACCGTCTTGATGATGTCAAAGAAACAGAA
>RGAJ01000046.1 GCA_009920225.1 Paracoccaceae bacterium | reverse complement strand
TTGCCACGCGGAAAATCAATCGCGCGGCCGTGGGTGTTTGGTTCGGGTTCAGATTTGAACATCCAATTGATCGACGGATTGACCATGGTTTTGATATAGCCTGCAGGGATATGGATCAATGGATTGCGGTCTTGGCCGCCCGCTTCGATCAAGATCACACTGGTTCTTGGGTCTTCTGACAGACGATTTGCCAACACGCATCCTGCTGATCCGCCGCCAATGATGATAAAATCTGCCTGCATTTTTTGCCCTTCTCTTGGGTGTTGTCGGCATGCAAACCTATTTCATGTTGAACTTCAAGAGGCTGAGGCGTGATTTGGAATTCGGTGTTTACAAATAAAACCTGAATGGGCAGGGTTGTGCAAAGCAGCACAAAGAGGACGTTGTGATGAAAGCTATTTTGGATCCCCGCCAACATCTTCATGATCCCAAGTATTTTATGGCCAGTGGCCAAGTCAAAGCGAACCCCGAACAACCCCGTCGGGTTGAGGTTCTCAGCGACGGTGCTAAGGCCGCAGGCGCCACGTTTATAGAACCCTCGGATCACGGAATGGGCCCCATAGCCGCAATCCATACGCCGCAATATTTGCAGTTCTTGCAAACGATTTATCCCCGTTGGCAGCATATAGAGGGCGGCGGCGAAGAGGTTATTCCAAATGTCCATCCCACGTCGCGCGCAGACAGTTATCCGAAATCTGCCGTAGGCCAAGCGGGATACCACCAAGGAGACACAGCCTGCCCCATCGGAGAGCACACATGGGTGTCGGCCTATTGGTCTGCGCAATCCGCGATCACGGGTGCGATGATGATCGCAGAGGGGGACGAATGTGCCTATGTCTTGTCGCGCCCACCCGGACATCACGCGTTTGCGGATTTGGCGGCGGGGTTTTGTTTTTTGAACAATTCCGCGATTGCAACGCAGGAATTGACCGCGCGGGGGCTGCGCACGGTGATATTGGATGTCGATGTGCATCATGGAAACGGCACGCAAGGGATTTTCTATGACCGCGATGACGTTTTGACCGTGTCTTTGCATGCAGATCCTGAACGGTTTTATCCGTTCTTTTGGGGCCATGCCCAAGAACGCGGGCAGGGGCGTGGGTTGGGGTATAACCTGAACATTCCTTTGGCGCGCGGGACGGGTGATGATGTCTATCTTGAGGCATTGTCCCATGGGCTGCACGCCATCCGGAATTTTGGAGCCGATGTGATTGTCGTGGCGCTGGGCCTTGATGCGTATGAGAATGATCCGTTGAAAGGATTGGCGATCACAACACCGGGATTTGCGCGGATTGGCGCGGCGATTGCGGCGATGAAACTGCCCACTTTGTTCGTACAAGAGGGCGGATATCTGTCAGAGGCCTTGGGGCATAACTTAACCAGTGTGTTGACGGGGTTTGGACGCGTGTGATGCCAAAGTGATTGGCCCCTCAGGGGGCAATTCATTGTTTTACATCACTAAGTTTGAAAATTGGAGCGGGCGAGGCGATTCGAACGCCCGACCCTAACCTTGGCAAGGTTATGCTCTACCCCTGAGCTACGCCCGCTTCCTTTGGGTGAGGGGTGTTTAGAAATATTTTCCCGCAGCTGCAAGGGGTAAAATGCTCTGCTTGTTAAATTTTTTCGTCGATACCTGCGGAGGTGGTGGTAAATAAAAACCCCAACCGCGTGTGGCACGGTTGGGATTTGAGTATTTTTGCAAAGATGAAAGATTATTCGAATTCGATCAGCAAATCTTTTGCATCGATTTGGGCACCTGCGGTGACATAGACCGCCTTGATCGTGGCGGCGCGTTCGGCGTGGATGCCCGTTTCCATTTTCATCGCTTCGATGGTCAAGAGCAGATCACCTTCGTGCACCTGTTGGCCCACATGCACCCCGATTGAGGCCACAACGCCGGGCATTGGGGCGCCCAGATGGTTGGGGTTGGCATGTTCGGCCTTGGGCTTTGCCGCCGTTTGCGATTTGACCAAACGGTTTGGCACGCGGATCACGCGGGGTTGGCCGTTGAGTTCAAAGAACACTTTGACCTCGCCATCGTCGAGAGTTTCGCCAACCGCTTGCAAGCGAATTTCCATCGTCTTACCGGGATCGATTTCAACGCTGATTTCTTCGCCTGGTTCCATTCCGTAAAAGAAGGTGCGGGTGGGCAATGTGCGCACAGGACCATAGGTGCGATGGCGCCCCATATAATCCAAAAACACCTTGGGATACATCAGATATCCATTCAAATCCTCGTCGTCGATTTTCATACCTTCGAGGTCTTTGGACAGCTCTGCACGTGTTTTTTCCAAATCAACGGGGGCTAGGTGTTTGCCGGGGCGGTCCAGATTTGGCTGTTCGCCTTTGAGCACCTTTTGCACGATCTTTTCTGGGAAGCCGCCATGGGGCTGGCCCAGATTGCCGCGCATCATGTCGATGACGCTGTCGGGAAAGGCGACTTCGGTCTTTGGGTCTTCGACTTGGGCGCGGGTCAGGTTTTGCGCAACCATCATGAGGGCCATATCGCCCACAACTTTGGAAGAGGGGGTGACTTTGACAATATCGCCAAACATTTGGTTCACGTCGGAATAGGTGCGGGCGACCTCGTGCCAGCGATCCTCAAGCCCCATAGAGCGTGCTTGGGCCTTGAGGTTTGTGAACTGTCCCCCCGGCATTTCGTGCAGGTAGACTTCGGAGGCAGGGGCATCAAGGCCGCTTTCAAAGGCGGTGTATTGGTGGCGCACCTGTTCCCAATAATCTGACATCGCGCGGATATGTTCGATGTCCAACCCTGTGTCGCGATCGGTGTGGCGCAACGCTTCGACGATCGATCCCAGACAGGGCTGTGATGTTCCGCCCGAAAACGCATCCATGGCCGCATCGACCGCATCAACACCTGCCTCTGCTGCGGCCAAAATCGTGGCGGCGGCGATGCCGGATGTGTCGTGCGTGTGGAAATGAATGGGCAGACCGACCTCTTCTTTCAAGGTTTTGATCAGCTTTCGCGCGGCGGCCGGTTTCAACAGGCCTGCCATATCCTTGAGCCCCAAGACATGGGCGCCTGCATCGCGCAGATCTTGGCCCATTTTGACGTAGTAGTGCAGGTCATATTTTGCGCGATCTGGGTTCAGGATGTCGCCCGTATAGCAAATGGTACCTTCGCAGATTTTGTCCGCAGCAATCACCGCATCCATCGCCACGCGCATGTTTTCAACCCAGTTGAGGCTGTCGAACACGCGAAACACGTCGATGCCTTTTGCGGCTTCGGTTACAAAGGATTGCACGACGTTATCGGGATAGTTGGTATAGCCAACCCCGTTGGACGCGCGCAGCAACATCTGTGTCATAAGGTTCGGCATCGCTGCACGCAGATCCCGCAGGCGTTGCCATGGGCATTCTTGCAAGAAGCGATAGGCCACATCGAATGTCGCACCGCCCCAACATTCGACGGAAAACAGTTGTGGCAAATTGGCAGCATAAGCAGGCGCGGCCTTGATCATATCTATGGACCGCATCCGTGTGGCCAGTAGCGATTGATGGCCGTCGCGCATCGTGGTGTCGGTGATCAAAAGTTGCTTTTGCTTTAGCATCCAGTCAGCAACCGCTTTTGGACCTTTTTGTTCCAACAGGTTGCGGGTGCCATACGACATTTGATCGCCATGGGCAGGCGCGCGCGGATCGCGGGCATCCGGGCTTGGCGCGGGGCGGCCTGCCGTTTCGGGGTGACCGTTTACGGTGATATCGGCGATATAGGTCAACACCTTGGTGCCGCGGTCACGGCGTTTTTTGAATTGGAACAATTCGGGCGTGTCGTCGATGAATTTTGTTGTGTATTCATTCGACAAAAATGTCGGATGTTTCAAAAGGTTTTCGACGAAGGCAATGTTTGTCGCGACGCCACGAATACGGAATTCGCGCAGCGCACGGTCCATACGCAGGATTGCCTTTTCCGGGGTGGGGGCCCATGCGGTGACCTTGACCAACAAGCTATCATAATAACGTGTGATCACCCCGCCAGAATAGGCGGTTCCGCCGTCCAATCGAATGCCCATCCCCGTGGCCGAGCGATAGGCGGTGATGCGGCCATAGTCAGGGATGAAATTGTTTTGCGGATCTTCTGTTGTGACGCGGGTTTGCAAGGCATGGCCGTGCAACGTGATCTCGGATTGATCGGCTTTGCCGGTTGCTTCGGTCAGGGTTTTGCCCTCGGCAATCAGGATTTGCGCTTGGACGATGTCGATGCCTGTGACTTCTTCGGTGACGGTGTGTTCGACTTGGACGCGCGGGTTGACTTCGATAAAGTAGAATTCACCACTGTCCATATCCATCAAAAATTCGACCGTGCCGGCGCATTCATAATTCACATGCGCACAAATGCGGCGACCCAAATCGCAGATATGTTCGCGCTGTTCTTGGGATAAATAGGGCGCGGGCGCACGCTCAACGACCTTTTGGTTGCGGCGTTGGACCGAACAATCACGTTCCCACAGGTGATAGATACTGCCATGTTTATCACCCAAAATCTGGACTTCGACGTGGCGGGCGCGGGTGATCATTTTTTCCAAATAGCCTTCGCCATTGCCAAAGGCGGCTTCGGCTTCGCGGCGGCCTTCCAAGACTTTGTCGGCCAATTCTTCGGCGTTATAAATCGGACGCATGCCGCGACCGCCGCCACCCCATGAGGCCTTGAGCATCAAAGGAAAGCCGATTTCAGCCGCCTCTGCGCGAATGGCATCCATGTCGTTGCCCAAAACTTCGGTTGCAGGGATCACCGGTACGCCGGCCGCAACGGCGACTTTGCGCGCCGAGGCTTTGTCACCCAAGGCGCGCATGGTGTCTGCCTTTGGTCCGATAAAGGTAATGCCATTTGCGGCGCAGGCATCCACGAAATTTGGGTTTTCCGACAACAGGCCATAGCCCGGATGGATCGCATCCGCGCCGCATTCGCGAGCGACGCGAATGATTTCATCAATCGAAAGATAGGCTTGGACAGGGCCCATGCCTTTGCCGATGCGATAGGCTTCGTCTGCTTTGAACCGGTGCAGCGATAGCTTGTCTTCTTCGGCGTAAATCGCAACCGTCTTTTTGCCCATCTCATTCGCGGCCCGCATAATGCGGATGGCGATTTCACCACGGTTCGCAATCAGGATTTTTTTAAAGTCGGGCATTAAGGTGCTCTCCGATTTTTAGTCAATCATTTTGACCTATTATTGAGTTGTTGCGATGCTGCAATGCAGAAGAAGGCCTGTCAACAGGTTTTGTAATAATTCTGTAACATTTCACCGTATTATTTTGTGATCAAAAATTGTGATCACAAAATTCTGTTGTTTTTTCTGAATCCCCTATTTTTATTGGAATTTGATTCCGTAAAAACGGGGGTAATCTGACGACGTATTACCGATACGAAATAGGTAATGATATGTGACGTTATTTTCCTACAGTGTCCCGAATCCTATCCCGATGCTGCATGGAAAAAGAATAGGAACATATGACGAACATCCTCTTTTCAAACGCGTCGCTTCGCGCTACAAATACGTCATGAGCAGCTATGATGAATCAAATGCCTTTGAAGGGGCAAGCCTGTCTGCGCGTGCGATGGCCGCGCGACCTACCCCGTATTTGAATGATTTGAACCCCGCGCAGCGACAAGCCGTCGAAGCATTGGATGGTCCTGTTTTGATGCTTGCGGGTGCAGGAACGGGCAAGACCAAGGCATTGACCAGCCGCATTGTGCATCTGTTGTCCACCGGTCGTGCGCGCCCGAATGAAATTTTGTCGGTGACATTTACCAACAAAGCGGCGCGCGAAATGAAAAACCGTGTTGGCGTTCTTTTGGGACAAGCGGTGGAAGGCATGCCATGGATGGGAACGTTCCATTCGATTTGTGTCAAACTGCTGCGCCGTCATGCCGAATTGGTGGGGTTGAAAAGCAATTTCACCATTTTGGACACCGACGATCAAATTCGCCTGATCAAACAGGTGCTTGCGCTGAATAATATTGATGAAAAACGATGGCCCGCCCGTCAAATGGCGGGAATCATAGATCATTGGAAAAACCGTGCCTGGACGCCCGCAAAAGTGCCATCGGCTGAGGCATCGGCATTCAACAATCGCGGTACCGAAATCTATGATCAATATCAAACGCGTTTGCGGGAATTGAATGCCGTGGATTTTGGCGACCTGTTGTTGCACATGGTCACCATTTTTCAGGTGCATACCGATATTTTGGAACAGTATCAGCGTTGGTTTAAATATATCCTTGTCGACGAATACCAAGATACCAACGTCGCGCAATATCTTTGGCTTCGGCTACTGGCTGGCGCGCATAAAAACATCTGCTGTGTTGGGGATGATGATCAGTCGATCTATGGTTGGCGCGGGGCCGAGGTTGGCAATATCTTGAAATTCGAAAAGGATTTTCCAGGTGCCGTTGTGGTCCGGTTGGAACAAAACTATCGCTCAACCCCACATATTTTGGCGGCAGCAAGCGGTGTGATCGAAGGAAACCAAGGGCGGCTAGGAAAACGGCTTTGGACCGATCTGGATCACGGTGAAAAAGTGCGCTTGATCGGCCATTGGGATGGAGAAGAAGAAGCGCGTTGGATCGGGGAAGAGATCGAAGTAATCCAGCGCGGCACGCGTGGTGCCGACCCGCAGGGATTGGATGACATGGCGATTTTGGTACGGGCCAGCCACCAAATGCGGGCCTTTGAAGATCGGTTTTTGACAATAGGCTTGCCGTATCGCGTCATTGGCGGCCCACGATTTTATGAGCGTATGGAAATTCGCGATGCGATGGCCTATTTCCGCGTTGTCGTCAGCCCCGATGATGATCTGGCGTTCGAGCGGATCGTAAACACACCAAAGCGCGGCATCGGCGACAAAGCGCAGCAGAAAATCCAACATTGCGCCCGCGCGAATGGGGTGTCTTTGGTTGATGGTGCGCGCATATTGGCGTCGGAAAATGGATTGGGTGGCAAAGCCGGGGCAGAGCTGCGCGTTTTAATTGATGGGCTGGATCGCTGGGGCCGCATGACAGGGGATGCTGATCTGTCACATATGGAATTGGCCGAAATCATCTTGGATGAAAGCGGTTATACCACCATGTGGCAAAACGACAAAACGCCCGAGGCCCCGGGCCGATTGGAAAACCTAAAGGAATTGGTGAAAGCGCTGGAGCAGTTCGAAAATCTGCAAGGGTTTTTAGAACATGTCAGTTTGGTGATGGACAACGAAACCGACGAAACGGGTGAAAAAGTGTCGATCATGACGCTTCACGCCGCCAAAGGGTTGGAATTTCCGGTCGTGTTCTTGCCCGGGTGGGAAGATGGTTTGTTTCCATCACAACGCTCTATGGATGAAAGCGGCCAGAAGGGTTTGGAAGAAGAACGCAGATTGGCCTATGTCGGGATCACGCGTGCCGAACGGCTTTGCACGATTTCTTTTGCGGGAAACCGCCGAGTGTTTGGGCAGTGGCAATCCTCTCTGCCGTCGCGGTTCATTGACGAGTTGCCAGAAGACCATATCGACGTTCTGACCCCGCCCGGGCTTTATGGCGGTGGCTTTGGCGCGGTTGGGATGTCATCCACGCTTCACGACCGCGCAGCGGATGCAAATGTCTATAATTCGCCCGGCTGGCGGCGGATGCAAGACCGTGCCGGCAGCCGATCTTTATCATCACCGTCAGAGGCGCGCACAATGACGATCGATGCCACGGCATCACCTGTCTTTGGCTTGGGGGATCGTGTGTTCCACCAAAAGTTCGGTTATGGCGCAGTCATTGGTACCGAGGGCGACAAACTAGAAATTGCATTCGAAAAAGCAGGGGTAAAGAAAGTTGTCGCACGCTTTGTCACTGCGACGGATAATATCCCATTTTAATACTATTTGCGCACAGTCCACATAGATTTGTTAATTTGTGTTAATTTAATAAACAAAAGTGTAGTTTTTCGAATCTTATGAATGTGAGAACAATACCTTTGATTGGTTGGGGGTATTGCTGTGTCTGAATTGCATCACAAGATAGCATTGATTGTGAAAAACAATCAAACAGGGAGCTGTATTCGGGACCTATCTGATGCGTCGGGTGGCAAAAGGCAAACCCCCTCTGCCGTGAACTCAGCGGTGCAAAGGGATCACTCTATTAGCGTGCTCTTTAACCTATTTCAGACCAATTCAGTTTCTGAAAAGGTCGTCACTCTGACAACGCGGTATGGTGCCCCATTTCGGGTAAATGAAATCACGCCGCGATATTGGGTGTCACACGCACCACGTGTCGCCCCGGTGGCAGAGCGTCGTGCACCAATTATTCTGTTGCAGGACGAAAATACAGATGAATTTGCGCTTCCGTCTCGTGGATCTTTGGACGCGAAATGGGGGCCAATTTATCGAAGCTCGTTGGAACGAAATCTTTTCACATTTGATATCTAATTTTAGGAAACGAAAATGACACTTACTTTACCATTGATAGCCACAAATTTGATTTCAGGCGGGCCTGCGTCGGAATTGATGACGGGATCCTTACTGGGCGATTTAATTTACTCAGGTGATGGAAATGACACCATTGTTGCCGATGCTGGCAACGATGAAATTGATGCGGGCGCTGGGGATGACGTTGTAAATGGCGGCGATGGGCATGACATCATTCTTGGCGGGGATGGCGATGACGTGATCCGAGGCGAGAGCGGTGATGACAGCATCGACGCAGGATCAGGCGATGACAAGATTGATGGAGGCGACGGCAACGACTACGTCGAAGCGGGCGACGGAAATGACAAGCTGTATATGGGCGCGGGGAACGATGTCGTTTATCTAGGCGCAGGACATGACAGCGCCAGCATGGGGGATGGCCATGACTTTGCCGATGGTGGCGATGGGAATGATAACATCTATGCAGGCAAGGGCAATGACACCCTGGATGGCGCAGGTGGTAACGATACTCTCAAAGGCCTAGGCGGCAATGATGCCCTCAATGGTGGGGATGGTGATGATATCATTGACGGCGGTGCCAACTCTGACCTGCTCTACGGAGGGAATGGTAACGATAGTATTTTGGGCGGCAATGATCATGCCGCAGATACAATTTACGGCGATGCTGGGAACGACACAATTGACGCAGGTGACGGCAATGACTTTGTCAGCGGCGGAATCGGGTATGACCGCATCTTGGCGGGGGGCGGCAATGATACCGTCTATGGCGATCGGGGGGATGATACCATTCGAGGTGGAACGGGGGATGACTTTATCTTTGGGAACAATGGTCGCGATATTTTGTGGGGGGGATGATGGCAATGACATCCTACGCGGCAACAGCGGATATGATGCGTTACACGGTGGACTTGGGGATGATGTGCTGTTTGGTGGATCTGGGAATGATCGGCTTTGGGGTGACGATGGCAACGACACCTTAAACGGCGGCCTTGGGAATGATACGATGGTCGGCGGTTTGGGGGATGATCTCTATGTCGCGACCAAAGGAAATGATCGTATCGTTGGTTTCGAAGATGACATTGATACGATTGATCTATGGGGCGCCCCGCTGTCAACGTTGGGCGATGCAACTGCCTTCGTGAATACCTACGCTTCGGTTGTTGGGGCCAACACGGTGTTCAGTTATGCTGGGCACACATTGACCGTTGTTGGGATCAATGACTTGACCGTGTTCTACGACGACGTTGTCTGATGCGTAAAAAAATACCCCGATCA
>RGAJ01000450.1 GCA_009920225.1 Paracoccaceae bacterium | reverse complement strand
GCAGTTGGCCGGTGACATTTGGCCTCCCCGGAACCAATGCGGCATTGACCGCCAAAAGCCATGTAACATCCTGCGGCGTTTGCTGCGGTATCGGCATGATCGGCGCAGATGGCACGGCAACTGCGGCAGTCAAAGGGGGCACGGCAGGATTTATAACAGTCTGTGGAATGTTTTGCGTTTGCGATACGGATTGCGACACAGCGTTATTGATTGGGGGCGCAATTTGTGTCGGTACAGTCGCTGCGATTGTTGGCGTGGGTTGAACGGTTGACGCGCTTGGTGTCGGCACAGCGCACAGCACCCGCGCTTGCGTTTGGCATCGTTGGGGCCGTGGGCGATGTAGCCGCTGGCATCGGCAGGGTAGGCTGCGCTGTTTGGCCTTGTATGATTGGTGTGGCGTTGAGTCCCGTGGTTTGCGGCATCGGTGGCGGCGGATTGGTCACAGTTGTTACAGCGGGCTGTGGAATCGTCCCCACGTTTGCGCCAGTCTCTGTTCCAGCGATGGGGCCAGCCCCCGCTCCAATTCCTGTGGTGTTCGGGGCAAGAGGGGGGGCGCCTGCGCTTGATGGATTTGCCGTTTGCGGGGCGAATGGTGTTTGGGCCGGCGCAGCATACCCTTGCGTTGTGAGGCGTGTCAGTTGACCAACCGCCGTCGCAATCGCCGTGACAATAACAGCGGTTTCTGGAAATTGAGTGGATTGTGCGGCCATCGGTCCACTGGTTGCCCTTGGTGCAGATGCGATCACCGGCGGTGTTGGTTGCGACGTCAAAACGGGTGGCCTTGTCAGGGATTGCAACGTACCCGCACGCCCCAAGGGTGGCGGTACCGTTGCGGAACCTGTCCTCTGTGCCGTCGGTGGATTGGTCTGCGCAAATGCTTGGCGACCGACGATCGTGTCTTGTTCTGCCCTTGGCCGATGCTCGGGCGTTTTGCCTTGGGATGTGTTTTGATCGGTGCGTTGTTGGCGCGGCTGAACGGGCGCATTGGGATTGTCCGGTTGCTGGCGTGCAATAAAATCGATCTCGGACACAGTTTGTACCACCTCGGTGCGCCCCGTGATTTGGATCAGGCGCGTGATTGTTGACGGGCCAATCATCATCGCATTCCATCGAATGAGCTGCGCAGCTTGGCGAACAAGTCGTCCAATGCAGGCTTCAGCGGATGCATGTGAGGATCGGTCACCGCCAATAAACATTTTTGTCCCCATGCGCGGGCTTGGGTCAGATTGCCCTGTGCCAATGACAGCTCGGCTAGATGATACATCGGGCCCAGATCTTTCGGGTGTGTGGACACGATGGTCAAAAAAGCATCGTGGGCTGCCGAAAAGTGGCCCTGACATCGCAGACATATTCCATACCCCATCCAATAATCGCGTGTGTTTGGCGAAACCGTGACAAGCACAGAATACAAATGACATGCGGTGTCTATGTCGCCCGCGTCAAACGCAGAATGCGCCGCCCCATAGACTGTATCAACGTCATAAGGCAGGCGATTGTTTACCATTACCTCGGCAGCTTGGGGATGAAAC
>RGAJ01000449.1 GCA_009920225.1 Paracoccaceae bacterium | reverse complement strand
AAATCGATCCCGCGCGCGGCAACATCTGTCGCAACGCAGATCCGTGCACGGCCATCGCGCATGGCTTGCAGCGCATGCGACCGTTCGGATTGTGACAATTCACCCGACAGACACACCACAGAAAAGCCACGGTTTGACAGACGCGTCGTCAATCGTGCAACGGTCGCGCGCGTGTTGGCAAACACGATGGCATTGGGGGCTTCGTGAAAACGCAAAACGTTGATGATCGCGTTTTCGCCATCATGTTGATTGACCTGCATCGCTTGATAATCAATATCGGCATGCTGGGTTTTTTCGGCAAGCGTCGTGACGCGCACCGCGTCGGTTTGGTATTGTTTGGCCAAATTCGCGATGCCCTTGGGGACAGTCGCAGAGAACATCAAAGTGCGGCGTGTTTCAGGTGTGGCCTTTAAGATCAGTTCCAGATCTTCGGAAAACCCAAGGTCCAGCATTTCGTCAGCTTCGTCCAAAACGACGACGCGGATTTCTGACAGATCAATAGAATTGCGCATGATGTGGTCGCGCAAACGACCAGGAGTGGCGACAACGATGTGCGCACCGCGCTCCAACGCGCGACGTTCATCGCGCATGTCCATACCACCAACGCATGACGCCATAACAACGCCCGCTTCGGCATAGAGCCAATTTAATTCGCGTTTGACTTGCAATGCCAATTCGCGGGTTGGTGCAATCACCAAACCCAGCGGCGCATCAGCACGGTCGAATTCTTCGGCATCCCCCAACAAATTGGTCGCGATGGCCAAGCCAAAACCAACGGTTTTGCCTGATCCGGTTTGTGCGGATACCAAAAGGTCAGAATTTTCGAGTTCTGGTTTCGACACTTCTTGTTGGACGGGTGTCAATGTCAAATATTCGCGCTTTTCGAGCGCGCGTTTCAGGGCGTTTTTCAAGATAATCTCAATACTGTTCCGGGGTGTGCGTTCCCCCATGGAACTTTTACCCTGTTAATGCCATCTCAGGCCTTGGCATCTCTGCCATTGATCGCACATAGAACAGTTCGTCTGCAAAGTACAGCGACAATAATGCATAGCTGCAATTCGCTTTTGCTGTGACTGCTTTGCCGTGATGGATTAAACCGCTTGCAAAGCGATGGCGATGCCTTGTCCGACGCCGATGCACATCATGGCCAATGCGCGTTGACCTGACTTTAGATCAAGCGCCGCTGACCCTGTAATCCGTGCGCCCGACATCCCCAGCGGATGGCCCAAGGCAATGGCCCCACCGTTTGGGTTGACCCGTGGGTCGTCGTCTGCGATGCCAAGATCACGCAGGGTTGCAAGGCCTTGGCTTGCAAAGGCTTCGTTCAATTCAATAACGTCAAAATCCGTTTGTTGCAGGCCCAACAGTGCCATGACCTTTTTCGCAGCAGGTGCAGGGCCGTATCCCATGATACGCGGGGCAACGCCAACGCTTGCGCCTGCTAAAACGCGGGCAATGGGGCGTAGGCCATATTTTTCAACGGCTTCCGATGATGCGATCAAAAGCGCGGCGGCGCCGTCATTGACGCCC
>RGAJ01000448.1 GCA_009920225.1 Paracoccaceae bacterium | reverse complement strand
ATTGACATGGGTGTGAATGTGCCGGTTATTGGACTGGGCGCATCTGCGCCGACCTATTATCCGGCCGTTGGCGAACTTTTGGGTTGTGACATGATCTTGCCGGAACATGCCGGCGTTGCCAACGCGATTGGCGCAGTTGTGGGCCGGGTGACATTCCGCGCCAGCGCCACGATCACCTGCCCGAACGAAGGTCAATTCAGAGTACATCACGGCACCTCGCCCGTTGATTTCCGAACCGAAGACGAGGCGATTGCATATTTGACCGAACGGCTAAGCGATCAAGCGATGGGCGATGCAAAGGCCGCGGGCGCAGAAGATATTCAGGTATCAGTTCATCAAGATTTGCGCAAATCCACCATCGAGGGCCGCGAGGTATTCGTTGAAGGCACGATCACGGCAGAAGCCGCTGGACGGCCCCGCATCGCGGTTTAATCCGTAGGCCCGTCACGATTCAGCACCGGTTTTGCACAACTTGGCCAAAAAATTGCACGTCTTACCCCAAAAGTGAGGCGATTATGAAATCTGCTATGATCATCGCGATATGTATTGTCGATTTTATGTCAAGATTATTAAAATGATAAATTGGTATGGTTTTTACATACCCATCACGCATTGCTGTTTTCACATCTGGCGCGCCAGATCGCAGTAGGGTCCAATAAAAAAGGGGCCTTGCGGCCCCTTAATCAACGTTTTTATTTCAAATAATCCAGCCAAGGGCTTTGTTCCGCGATCATATTGTCAACCAGATCGGGAATACCTTTTGACACGGTGACAACTGGGTCGACCAACAATGCCTGAACCACCAAATCACGGCTTTGGTTCAAAATGGCTTCGGCGGTCATATCGTGGATACCGATTTGGTTGGTCAAAAGACCCTTGATCCCGTGCGGCAAATCCATTTGGATGCCCTTAACGCCATTCGCAGTGACGTTGGCGGGGACTTCGACCGCGATCCAATCGGGCAAATCTTTGATATAGCCTTTGTTGGGGATGTTCACAGCGGCCTCTTCGTATCCGCTGTCGGTTAGGATCCCGTCCATGATTGGCACAACGCGTTCGTGCAATTCGGCTTTAATGGATGGCGTCACTTTGCCCAAATAATTGCGGTAATAGGTATAGAAATCCAAAATACCACGGTGATCCGATGCATCATGCGCCCACTGGATATATTCGCCAAAGTGGCTGTCATAGGTGATCGGCAGGTACCCGAAACGTTCCAGAATATCGCGGAACAACCAACGATCGGACCATGGGCGCACGTCGGTGATGTGGGATAGGTCAATATCCATCCAACCTTCGGTTTCGACCGCTTTGCCGGTTTTGCGCGATGCGGTCAGAATTTCGGAATACCCAGGCATTTGGCGAAAATACGCTTCGGACCGTGCGCGCACGTCGGGATAGGCATCCGCGCCTGTGTCCACGTATGACACGTCGGTCAAAACGGAAAAGTGGTTCAAACCTGCCGCGCGGTATTTGATATTCGCGCGGGGTTGTTCCAACAGGGGCGGCAAGTGGCGTTCCAAAGATGCG
>RGAJ01000447.1 GCA_009920225.1 Paracoccaceae bacterium | reverse complement strand
GGAAAAAATCCCAGACTGTGAAAACCAGCTGGCAGGCATAGTGCACGAGGTCATATTCAACGGCGCCGCAAGTCGAGTCATCGTCCAAGACGCGCAGGGTCACGAAAAAGTTGAGGTGATGTTACCACAATTGGGCGAATACTCTGGCCTTGGCAGGGGGGATCAGGTTCAAATCGGTTGGCGTGCTGCCCAATCGACCTGTTTCCCGAAAGGTGTCCAATGACCCAAACGACAACGCGATTGGGATTTTTTCTTTTGCTGACGCCGTTAATCCTTTGGCTGTCATTGTTGATTATTATTCCCCACATTGACATGTTTCTGGTGTCGCTGCGCGAACGGGTGGGCGTTGGTAAATACGAAACGGGGATCGCAAATTATCTGATTTTCTTTACTGAACCGCTCTATATTTGGACATTTGTGCGCACTGCGATCATGTCCATTCTTGCGACGGCAATCACCCTGGTGATTGCCTTTCCTGTGTCACTGTATATCGCAAAGATTGCCCAAGGTCGATTACAGCAGATCCTGTTCATGCTGTGTCTTATCCCGTTTTACGTATCAGAACTGGTGCGTACCTTTGGCTGGATGATTTTACTGCGTGAAACGGGGATTGTGTCGAATCTGCTCCAATGGGCAGGGATCGCCGATCGTCCCATCGAATTTTTGTATAACGACACCGCAATTATGATTGGCCTAGTTTATACCTCGATGCTGTTCATGGTCGTCCCCTTGGTCACAACACTTGAAAGCTTGGACAAAAGCTTGATTGAGGCAGGCTATGATTTAGGGGGCAGCACCATATCTGTCCTGCGCGAAATCATCGTCCCCCACGCCGCCCCCGGCATTGTATCAGGCTCTATTGTTGTATTTATGCTTAGCCTTGGGAATTACCTGACCCCGATCATGCTGGGGGGCAAGGACAGCCTATGGTTTACGGAAATGATCTATAACCAGTTTATTGTGCGGTTTAACTGGGAATTGGGCGCAGCATTCGGGTTTATGTTGCTGATTTTGTCCTCGGCCATTGTCTGGATCACGTTGCGAGTGACGGGACAAACCTTGGCAAAAACTATTGAATAAGGAACACAGTCATGATCCCGTCAATTCCACAACCTGCCTGGATGCGATTGACCTATGCGGCCTATATCGGTGTGTTTTTTCTGTATCTTGCCTTGCCCTTGACGGTGGTTGTGGTGTTTGCCTTTAACAACAGTCAATTCCCATCCCTGCCCTGGCAGGGGTTCACATGGAATTGGTTTTTCGGCGACACACGTCCCATGATCGGTGCATTTCATGAACGTGCTATTGTGCGGGCCATCGCAACATCCGCTTGGGTCGCGCTTTGTGTGTCTGTTGTGTCCGTGGCTGCCGGCACAACGAATGCATTTTTGTTCAATCGCTATGATTTCCGCGGCAAAGGGGTATTGTATGTGTTCATGCTGTTGCCTTTGGTCATCCCCGGAATTGTATTGGGTATTTCGATCCTGGTTTTTTCCTCATCCGTGGCAAATGGCCTATGGGATAGCGCGA
>RGAJ01000446.1 GCA_009920225.1 Paracoccaceae bacterium | reverse complement strand
GTCCTATAGTGACGCCGCACGCGATGCATTTTGCGGCTGGCTGCGCACGCGGTATTCTGGCGCAGGCAATGATGGTGATATTGATGCCTTAAATGCAGCTTGGGGAAATGTGTTTTGGTCGATGGAATATAATGATTTCGACCAAATTGATTTACCAAACCTAACGGTGACCGAACCCAATCCAGCACATGTTTTGGATTTCAGACGGTTTTCATCAGACCAAGTGGTCAGCTATAATCGATTACAAGTCGACATTTTGCGCCAATATACCGATGCGCCCATTACGCACAACTACATGGGTCGCATCACAGATTTCGATCAATTATCAGGTGGGCAATGATCTGGATATCGCCAGTTGGGACAGTTATCCTTTGGGCTTTCTCGAGGATCGCGTCTCCGCGACCGAGGACCACCGCGCCCTTTTTTATCGTCAGGGCGATCCTGATTTTCAGGCCTTTCACCATGACCTATATCGTGCCGTGGGGCGCGGGCGTTGGTGGATTATGGAACAACAACCGGGCCCCGTGAATTGGGCGCCCTATAATCCTGCGCCTTTGCCCGGCATGGTCCGCCTGTGGACATGGGAGGCGTTTGCCCATGGGGCCGAGGCGGTCTGTTATTTCCGCTGGCGTCAGGCCCCCATGGCCCAAGAACAGATGCACGCCGGCATGTTACGCCCCGACAGCGTGCCCGCCGCCGCTTATCACGAGGCGGCACAAGTCATGGCAGATTTGGCGGATGCGCCACATGTGTCCTGCGCCAAGGGGGATGTGGCACTGATATTTGATTACCAATCGCAATGGGCATGGGAAATTCAGCCCCATTGTCAGGGATTGTCCTATTTCGATATTGTGTTTGATGTGTATCGCGCGATGCGCAGTCTGGGATTGTCGGTGGATATTTTGTCGCCCGACACGGAGGCCCTGGACGATTATCCAGTGGTGTTTGCACCTGCCTTGATGCATATTCCGCCGAAATTGGAACAGGCGCTGGCCGCCACACAGACCCGTGTTGTACATGGCCCACGGTCCGGCGCGCGGGATGGAAATTTCAACATCCCCAGTGGATTGCCGCCTAAAATCGCAAATCTTGACGCCACTGTCAGTTATGTCGAAAGCCTGCGACCCAGTGTTGCGATCGCGGTTGAGGGTGGGGGTGCCATCCGGTCCTTTCGAGAACACATCGAAACACGCGCGACTGTCATCTTGAAAACCACCCATGGCGATGCTGCAATGATAGAGCAGGGCAATCTGGCCTATGTCTGTGGCATGCTTGATGATGCAGGATGGCGGCGTGTTGTCCAAGATGAATGTAGCCGCGCTGGGATCGCTACGATGGATTTGCCCATGGGACTAAGGACCCGCGTGACCGAAACCGAACGGTTTTGGTTCAATCATCTGCCCCATGATATATCATGGGATGGTATGACGCTGCCACCCGCTGGGGTTATCCGTCGGGCAAAACAATAATTGCGACGTTTTAGTGGCTAAACTGCGCGACGCAGGATGTGATATAGTCCTGTTGTCGTGC
>RGAJ01000445.1 GCA_009920225.1 Paracoccaceae bacterium | reverse complement strand
AACCGACTTTATCATTGCCGATGCCAAAGACGGCGATATGGCCTTTGGGTGCCAAACCGCAGGGTTGGATACCACCACGGGTAGATTTCGGTCGATCACTGCGTATCGCGATGACATGAAACGGGTCGTATCCAGTGGATTGGTGGATATCATGTTGATGTCGGTATCGTCGGGCGAAATATTGACGCACCAAAATATCTTTACTGACAGCGCGGTGACCCCCGCCGTACGATACAATGACACCACCGATATTTGGCATCCGCGTGGCAATACCTATAACCCTGGTCAGGCCTTGCCATTTCGCAGCGCGCGATTGGACCGCGTGGCGCCGATTACCGATTTGGGTCTGTATTCGATCACATTTTATAACGACCTGATCCGCGATCACGACACGTTGGAACACTATTGCAGGTTTCGTGATCAAGCCTCTGATCTAAACCTGCGCCATTTTTTGGAAGTGTTTAATCCAAATTATAATGTTACATGTGGCGATCATGATTTTGGCGCGTTTAATAATGATATGATTGTGCGTACGCTTGCAGGTGTGGCCAAACGGGATCGGCCTGTATTCTTGAAAGCCGCGTATAACGGCCCCCGCGCGACCGAAGAAATCGCAGGATATGATCCGCACAACATCATCTTTGGCATTCTGGGCGGTGCGGCGGGCACCACGCGCGATTGTTTGGAATTGATCAAACAGGCGGAAAAATATGGCGCTCGCGTCGCGTTGTTCGGGCGCAAGATCTACTATTCCGAAGACAGCGTCACGATGTTACGCGCCATGCGCCGAGTGTTAGAGGACGGCATATCCTCAGCCGAGGCGACCAAAGCGTACCACGCGGATCTGGCCGCCCAAGGCATCGCGCCACATCGTGATTTGGCGGATGATCTGGAACTGACCGAAGCCATCCTAAAACCAAACGTGGTCTAACCCATGCGGTCGGGGTTTTTGACGGCGGGGACATGGTGCGTGGATCGCAACATCACCGTCGATGCATGGCCGGCCGAAGACCTGTCGGCCCGCGTGCGCGACGTGCAAATGTCGGGCGGTGGATCTGGATGCAATTTCGCGATGGATATCAAACGGCTTGACCCCGACATGCATGTCGAAACCACCGCATTACTGGGTGCAGGTGAAAACGGTGATTTCCTGATCAAACTGGCCGATGATGCGGGCATCAAACATCGCTTTGCCCGCACCGATCAGGCCACCACGCAATCAACCGATGCCTATTATTCCCGCGCAAGCCAACGGCGCACACATATTTTATTCATGGGCACCGCCGAATTGTTGACGCCCGATCATTTGGATATCACGTGCACCACGGCGCGCATTTTTCATCTGGGCCTTCCGGGGGTACATGAAAAAATGGACGCGCCCTGGGGCGATGATGCGAATGGCTGGGTGACCACGTTGAAACGGGCACGGGATGCGGGGCTACACACCAATCTTGAATTGTTGTCGGTGGAACCCGAAACCGTTGCGCGTTTGGCGTTTCCCTGTTTGCCGCATTTGGATACGTTGATTATCAA
>RGAJ01000444.1 GCA_009920225.1 Paracoccaceae bacterium | reverse complement strand
TATGGTGTTATTGCGTGTTTTAACAAGATTTAGATTAACGCTTGACCCTTACCACAACATGCGGTTCCATTAGCATACAACCTGAGGGAGGTTTTTATGCGGTGGTTTTTAGGCGCTTTTTGCGCCCTTTTTGGATTTTCATCCTATACAATGGCGCAAGGCTGTGGCGCGAGTTACAAGGTGCAATCCGGCGATTCATTGTCGGTCATTGCCGATAAGACATACAAAGACGCGCGAAAATGGTCGGCAATTTACAATGCGAATGTTGATCGGATTGGGGACAGCCCTGACAAAATTCGGGTCGGCCAAACGATTTCATTGCCTTGTATCAATGGATTGCCCGTTGGCGATGGGAGTGTTTCGGTGATGCCAAAGCCGCAGCCGCGCGTAGAAACGGTTCAGGTGAAAGTGAAACAACAGGTCAGCAAACGCGCGTTGATGGTGAACCTGCTGACGGCGGATGATTATGCCCCTTTACTGATCGCAATGCGTTGAACCAAGGTTTGGTGACCGAGATTGTCAATTCTGCCATGGGGCAAGCCGCAGGCCAGGACGGGCATCGGATTCAATGGGTGAATGACTGGTCTGCGCATTTGGATCCGTTGTTGTCGAACGCGATGCTGGATATGGGGTTTCCATGGCTGCAACCTGATTGCAAACAGAACCCTGACAATTTCCGCTGCGCGAATTTCCATTTCTCGGACCCGATGTTTGAAATGCTGGTCTTGCTGTTTATTGATAAATCAAGACCGCTTCGATTCCGCGAAGATGCGGATATCATCGGGAAAACCCTGTGCCGCCCGAAAGGGTATTACACGCATGATTTGGACAAAGACGGCCGCAATTGGTTGGCGGATGGCAAGATCAAATTAGAACAACCCGTCAGTGTCGCCGATTGTTTTGAAATGCTGACAGCAGGTCAGGTGGATGCCGTTGCGCTAAACGAATTCACTGGGCGCAAGGCCGTCAAAGATCTGGGATTACAGGCCCGTGTTGACGTCGTTCAATCGCGCCCGTTGTCGATTGAGGGCCTGCATGTCGTGGTGCATAAATCGCATCCCGATGCAGAGGCCTTGTTGGATACTATCAACACAGGCTTGGGCGACATAAAAGGAAATGGTGTTTACCAAGACATCATCGATCGCCACATGTCACAAATTTTGAGCGAACTATGATCGGTCGGATTATTTTTGCGTTCTTCGCGGTTCTGAACGGGTCCACCCTTTGGGCCGAATGTACCCAGACCCATGTGGTAAAAGACGGGGATACCGTTTTTTCGATCGCCGAGCAATATTTTGGCGATCATCAAAAATGGTCGCTGATCTATTACGGGAGCCAAGGCAAATTGAACGGTTCGCTATTACAGTTTGCGCCAGGAACAGAATTAAACATCCCCTGTTTGCCCAATGTCAAAGCCGCAGATGCCACCCCACTGCAGCAAGATGATGCCGAGATGAAGTTGCTGACGGGTTCAGATTACGCGCCCTTTACCGATCGCGATTGGTTGGGTCAGGGGATGGTCACCGAATTGGTGAA
>RGAJ01000443.1 GCA_009920225.1 Paracoccaceae bacterium | reverse complement strand
TTCAACATGTCTGCGTCGATTTTCAAGGTTTTCGCACGCTCACGAACGACCTTCAAAAACTCTGCCGCGCTCATTTCTTCTTCGCCACGCGCTTTGCGCTGTGCGTTCACCGCTGTGCGCAAAAAGGTCATGTTTCCAACACCGGGGATTTCCACCGGATATTGAAACGCAAGGAACAACCCTGCTGCTGCGCGTTCCTCTGGTTCCATCTCAAGGATATCTTCGCCGTCCAAAGATGCGGCACCTTCGGTGATTTCATAGCCGTCCTTGCCCGACAAAACATAAGACAAAGTGGATTTACCTGACCCGTTTGGCCCCATGATCGCATGAACTTTGCCAGCCTCGACCGTCAAATTTACACCTTTGAGGATTTGCTTGTCCTCGTCTTCCAACTTAACGTGCAGGTTTTTGATTTCTAGCATTGCTACTTTCCTTTGTCAGAGCGCGATTCATAACCGCGCAAGTGTTCGCGTAATTGGTCACGGGCTATATCGGCAATGTCGTCCATCTCTTGGGCGGACATCGCGGACAAAGCGCGTGAAGATTGACTTAGTACCCCTGTGCGGCCCACCATACGTTTGGCGAGGGCCTTCTTGAAAAATTCACGATCAACAACAGGGTGTAAGATTTTGTTTTTTCCGTGATAATCCTGATCAACATGTTCACTCAACAAATCAGGTGCGGTGTCAAATTGTGCACCTTCAAACCATTCGGGTGCAACTTCGGCCAAATCCGCAACCGTCAATGTTGTATCCGCCAGCAGATTGGAAAACACGAAAACTTCGTCATTTGAATAGACAAAATCTGGGATATTTTGTGTTGAATAGGTTTTGCGAAGCGCATACGCACGATCAAGTGCGCGCCCGCTAAACCGTGTCAACGCAAAGATCGCGCGTTTCGGCGGCACAGGACCCACACGACGCGCAAAACGATGCTTTGGATCAAAATCACCAAGCCGCAAAGCGACGATATCGTTTGAGATCGTTGCCAAGTGATCAAAAAATGCTGTCGGATCCCCTGAAAAATAAACGTCAGGTTCAACAAGCATGTAATTATCAAAAACAGGATATGCCGCGCGCAAGGCATAGTATGCGTAATCCCCACAGCGCCATCCCCAATCGGAAATAACATGCAACCCCATCTCGGACATCACAGAGTTGCTGATATCGACGCATTCCACCGGTGGAACAACGCCTGCAGGGCGGTTGTGAAACACGACCTTCAAATTATTTCCCAAAATGGGTGACAGCTGTTGAAATACCCGCTGTTCGTTCACAGTCCATTTGTTGGTGCGGATCGCGACTACGGTCTTCATGAAGGTACCCTCAAGTGCTGTGGCAACATTTCAGAATAAGCGTCAATTTCGGCGTCTTTCATCACGCCTTGTTTTACCAATTCATCCAGAAGCGCCAGAACCAAATCAAAACTGTAAAATACGCCATCCGCAGCAAGGGCCAACTGAATAAGTTGATCTAAACTAAAATCACCAAGTTTTGTGATATCTTTGATATAAACAGCATCTCCGTCTATCGCTTGGGAATTCGCGCGTCGGGGGCATAATTTGTGCGCACGGGTTGAATTTATTAGGC
>RGAJ01000442.1 GCA_009920225.1 Paracoccaceae bacterium | reverse complement strand
GGAAATATTACCATAACGTAATGCAATCGCTTCGCGGTTTTCCCCCATCCAGACCAACATTGACTGTAAATCCTTGAGATCTAATAGCGCCAAACCCTCTTCGTCGGCCAGTCGAAACGCGATGTTGATCACACCTTCTTGGGCATCGGTTAACCCCAACAGCCGCGACAACAACACAGGCCCCATTTCAGAAACGGTTGTGCGCACAGGATGACCAGAAACACCAAAAATATCCCAAAAAACTGTCGGGGTCGCGTGATAGGTGTACTGGGTCAAACCGATGGTTTTTGCCCGCGTTTGAAACGCGTCATGTAGTTTGATATCCGAGCGTCCAGACATAGAAAGCCCGGCCAGATCCCCTTAACATCGGCCATAAAAACAGGGACCCCTGCGCGCGAAAACTCTTCCGCCATGATTTGCAAGGTTACCGTTTTTCCCGTACCTGTCGCGCCTGCAACCAATCCATGTCGGTTGGCATATTTAAGTGTCAGATATTGCGGCTGCGCATAGTCCGGACCGCCACCGCCGATGAAAATATGATCTTGCATGTTTATCCCTTTGCACGTGCGACGCATCCAACATACATCGTTAACAGAAATGTGCCATAGTTTCTCAATCTTGGGGTTGATTTTCCCCTCGATTTTGCCTTCCCTTTTTCAACTTTGCCGCGCCTCACAGCGCGGCTTTTTAAAATTACATTTTTTTCATATTTTTGCCGAATTAGCAGTTGACCGACGTTAAATAGTTTCGTAGCGTCACGTTCATAAGTCGGCCAGTCCGACGGGGAGAGAAAAGATATAAAAGAGGGCCTTTTGGCCCTCTTTCTTTTTTATATCAGTGGATTGGCATATATTTGCCACTGGAATGCAATGGGTTGCCCTTTTGGAAAAACAAGGGCATTTTGCATTCCAAAAATATCAATATGGGTGGTGTTGTGAAACAGCGTATTTTTTCGGCCATTGTGGCGCTTAGCTTGGTACCGTCATTCGCGTTTGGCCAAGAGGCATCAGGCCTGTCTTTGGGCAAGCCTTTGAAACCGCGCAAGCCTGCGCGCACTGTTGGCGAAACATATATCGAGGCGCAAAAGGGCGATTGGGTCTTACGCTGTATTGCAACGGCAGACGGGAACGATCCATGCGAAATGTATCAGTTGATCGTGACTGGCGATGACACTGCTATTGCCGAGCTGACGATTTTCTCAATCCCCACAGGCGGGCCTGCCGTGTCAGGGGCCAATTTTGTCGTTCCATTGGAAACATTGCTGAGTAATCCGATGGAGCTGCAATTTTCCGAGGATGTGGTGAAACAATATCCCTATTCCTATTGCACCAAAGTGGGTTGCCTTGTGCGCATCGGATTCACAGCAGACGATATCGATGCGCTGAAAAAAGGGGATCAGGCCGTAATGACGATCAATCACATGTCAGCCCCAGATCAACCCATTGCGGTTCCGATTTCATTGTCGGGGTTCACGGCAATCTATTCCCAACTGCCGCCGTTTCGTGGACAGTGATAAAACAAGCCATCCGAGAGCGGATTTAGAAACCGATCTTCAAATAGCGCAACACAGATTTTGCAGCCCGAATTCCG
>RGAJ01000441.1 GCA_009920225.1 Paracoccaceae bacterium | reverse complement strand
TGGCCTTGGCGGGGATTGTTGTGAACAACAATATCGTCTTGATCGACACCTACCAAGAATTCGCAAAAACAATGCCAAAGATCGAAGCGATCATTCGCACTGCAGAACAGCGCATTCGCCCCGTGTTGCTCACAACCATTACCACGATGGCGGGTCTGGCGCCCATGATGTTTGGCCTAAGCCTTGATTTCATAAACGGCGGTTATTCTATCGACAGCCCAACGGCGCTGTGGTGGAAACAATTGGCCACGGCTGTGGTGTTCGGTTTGGGCATCGCAACGGTTTTGACCTTGGTCTTTACGCCTGCGCTGTTGGCGGCGCGCATTTGGGTGACCAGCTATGTCAGCGTTCTTGGCCGCATCTTGGTGCGGTTGGGCGCATCGCGTCATGGTCGCGTGGCCCAAGATTGGGCACTGCGCCGCGCCGCACGCAAAAACAAAGTGACCGATTTGGTATGGTTCGACGACGAAGTTGTCCCCGCCAAAGACGCTGTGCGGCCAACGAAATTGGTGGATGCTGCCGAATAATCGGCGGCATCCCTAGCCAATCAAAACGGTCAAGATTACGGGCGTGATGCCAATGGTCATCAGGGTTGAAACCACCACCAACCCAGCGACCGCATCCGCATCCGCGCCGTATTTTTCCGCCAATAAATACGATGTCACCGCCACGGGCATTGAGAGTTGCAACACCAGCACGGCCAAAGCCTCATGTGGAAGGCCAAAGGCCAGACCGACCATCGCGGCCGATCCCGCGCCGATTGCGACCTTGGACAGGCTGATCCAGATTGCGCGTGACATCTGCCCCGATCGCAACCGTGCAACAGCCACACCCAAGGTGATCAACATCATCGGAATGGCCATCTGGCCAATCAATTCAAGGGCATTCGTCAAAAACCGTGGGGTTTCCCAGCCCTGCCACATAAACAAAAGGCCCAAAAACGTACCTGCGACAAGCGGTTCTTGGAACAAACGTTTATAGGATCCTCCCCCCGCAACAACCCAGACCCCAAGGGTAAAGGCCAAGATGTTAGTGATGGCGAACACCACAACCGCATATCCAAACCCCGCTTGACCAAAGGCAAACAGACACAGCGGTAACCCTAGGTTTCCCGTATTCCCCGAAATAAGCGGCATCAGATAGGTGCGGATGTCCAGTTGAAAGACCCGCGTAAAGATAAACGCCAACACGCACACCGCTGCATAGGTCGCAATCCCCGCCAGCATCAATTCAGACAGGGCGACAGGTTCGATTTCGGTTTTCATCAGCGCGGTAAAGATCAAACAGGGCACCGCCATCATCATGGCAAATCGGGTGACGAATTCAACCCGATACTCCAAGCCAATCTTGACCCATGTAAACCCGATGCCCGCCAAAATGAACACAGGCGCGACGATTTCAAGGACTGTCAGAAATATCATTCAATTCGGTCCTATCATTCAACGCGCGTCGGGAATGCGACATCATATCGATCACAAATGTCACGAAACCCTGTCACCGTGACGGGATCAAGCGGAATGCCGCGCTTGCGACGCTCGGTCGCTTCGGCCCATTCCCGATCACCAGGGGCCATCACGATTTTCCCTTCCT
>RGAJ01000045.1 GCA_009920225.1 Paracoccaceae bacterium | reverse complement strand
GGGTGTTCAAGAGGTTCCACATCTGCACACCCATATCTTGGGTGGGCGCATTTTGGGGCGCATGGTGTCGCGCGCAGCCGAATAAATCCACTTGCTCCGACTTTTACCATAACGCATAATTGCGCAAATTGTTTGCACACAGGAAATCAACCATGACCACACAAGCCCCCGAAACCAAAATTGTCACAGCTTATCGTGTCGCATGTGACGGTGGCGAAGGTGCGTTGGGTCATCCACGTGTTTGGTTGCAAATTCCGACAGAAACCGGATTTGTCGAATGCCCCTATTGCGATGCAAAATTGGTGCATGAAGATCATAAATAACTGTTCGATCTTCGGGAACGTGTTTTGACCCAATTCGCTTGGGCCAAGTTTCATGAATAATTGCGCGAAGTGATGTCAAACGGACCAATCTGTGTTCGCAATCCGCCCTCACGACACATTAACAGAAATGTTATAAACCGTGCATTCGACTAAAATTTCTTACATTTCCTTAGTTTCCTTCTTCGAAGGCAATAGGACATTAACGATGCGCTCATATATGATTAAATTCATTAACGACCATGTAGGTGCGGTGACCGTCGGTTTCCTCGTGTTAACTGCGGTTGCTCTGTCGTTCACACTTGGCGTCTATAAGTGGTTCGTGATTGATCCTGAAAAATCGGCGATGGGATTGATGGTCCAAGATGGCGAAGTCAAACAGGTCTTCAGTCGCTGCAATCGCGGATGGCGCCGTGTGTCGCTATGTGATGGGCTGATCCGATCCAAATCTACTGGCAAACTTGGAATGCCTCATGTAAACCGAATGAAACGGTTTATATGGGGCTTTCACTATGGCATTTGGCGCGGGACATCATCTTCATCTGATTGACGGATCGGCATTTATTTTTCGTGCCTTTCACGCGCTGCCCCCGTTAACGCGCAAATCCGATGGTCTGCCAATTGGGGCGGTCAGCGGATTTTGCAACATGCTTTTGCGCTATGTCGAAAAAAATACGGGGCCGGATGCGGCGACGCATCTGGCGGTGATTTTCGACAAGGGCAGCCATACGTTCCGCAACGATATGTATGATCAATACAAAGCCAACCGCGATGAAATGCCCCAAGAATTGCGGCCACAAATGCCACTGACCCGCGACGCAACCCGTGCCTTTGGTATCGCGTGTCACGAAATCGAAGGCTATGAGGCCGATGATATTATCGCAACGTTGGCAGCGCAGGCCCGCGATGCAGGGGGGCGTGTCACCATCGTGAGTTCTGACAAGGATTTGATGCAGCTGGTGGGCGGCGGCGTTGAAATGTTTGATGCCATGAAAAATCGCCGCATTGACCGAGATGGTGTGTTTGAAAAATTTGGCGTCTTCCCCGAACTTGTCGTCGATGTCCAGGCTTTGGCAGGCGACAGCGTTGATAACGTACCGGGTGCGCCGGGAATTGGGATCAAAACGGCCGCGCTTTTGATCAATGAATTCGGGGATCTTGAAACGCTGTTAGAGCGCGCAGGTGAGATCAAGCAAAACAAACGCCGCGAAACATTGATCACGCATGTGGACCAAATTCGTTTGTCCAAGCGCCTTGTCCAGCTGGATCAAAACACGCCTTTGGACTTTTCCATCGAAGAATTGGAAATTCGCGACCCTGATCCAGAGATCCTGTTGAAGTTTCTGGCAGATATGGAATTTCGATCCATCACCAAAAAAGTGGCGGATAAATTTGGTGTTGAGACGCCCGTTATCAATGACGCACCAGCCCATGCAGATGCCCCGATCGCCGCGCCTGAGACCGTGGCGTTTGACCCCGCAACCTATGACTGCGTGCGTGATGTTGCCGCGCTTGAAGTTTGGATAGATCGCATTCGTGATCGTGGCTATGTGGCTGTGGATACAGAAACCACGTCGCTTGATGAAATGCGCGCGGAATTGGTCGGTATTTCGCTGTCTGTCGAGGCAGGCAAAGCATGCTACATCCCGCTCACACACAAAGATGGATCCGCCGATGATCTGTTCGGGTCGGTCAAGTTGTCAGAGGGACAGCTTGGGTTGGACGCTGCCTTGAACATGCTCAAACCCGTTCTTGAGGATCCGGCGATCCTGAAAATCGGGCAGAACATGAAATATGATGCCAAGATCTTTGCCAATCTGGGGATCACCGTTGCGCCGATTGATGACACGATGTTGATGTCTTATGCCCTGCATGGCGGTTTGCACGGTCACGGTATGGATACGCTGTCGCAGCGCTATTTGAATCACGAACCCATTCCGATCAAACCGCTTTTGGGGGCAGGAAAATCCGCGATCACATTCGACCATGTCGCCATTGACGAGGCTACGAAATATGCCGCCGAAGATGCGGACATCACCTTGCGCCTGTGGGAATTGTTCAAACCGCAACTGCATTTGAACAAAGTCACCACCGTATACGAAAGCCTTGAACGCCCCTTGGTTCCCGTGTTGGCGGCGATGGAACGCACAGGCATCCAAGTTGACCGTGATACGCTGTCGCGCATGTCGAATGCATTTGCGCAAAAAATGGCAGGGCTTGAGGCCGAAATTCACGATTTGGCGGGCGAAGCCTTTAACGTGGGGTCCCCAAAGCAGCTTGGCGAAATCATGTTTGACAAGCTCGGGTATGAGGGTGGCAAAAAAGGCAAAACAGGCGCCTATGCAACTGGGGCCGATATATTGGAAGAATTGGCAACCCTGCATGAATTGCCCGCGCGGGTGTTGGATTGGCGGCAACTGTCAAAACTGAAATCGACCTATACCGACGCATTGCAAGACCACATCAACCCAGATACCGGCCGTGTGCATACGTCCTATTCCATCGCAGGGGCCAATACGGGCCGTTTGGCATCAACCGATCCCAATTTGCAAAACATTCCCGTCCGTTCCGAAGACGGCCGCCGCATCCGCGAGGCCTTTGTCGCACCCGAGGGCAAGACCTTGGTCAGCCTAGATTACAGCCAAATTGAACTGCGCATCTTGGCCCATGTTGCCGAAATTGATGCGTTGAAACAGGCCTTTCGCGATGGGCTGGACATTCACGCGATGACCGCATCGGAAATGTTTGATGTGCCGTTGGATCAAATGACATCCGACATTCGCCGTCAGGCCAAGGCAATCAACTTTGGTGTCATTTACGGTATTTCCGGCTTTGGCCTTGCGCGGAACCTGCGCATTCCACGGGCCGAGGCGCAGGGGTTTATTGACCGCTATTTTGAACGGTTTCCCGGGATCAAGGAATACATGGACCAAACGGTCCAATTCGCCAAAGAGAATGAGTGTGTCAAAACGCTGTTCGGACGCGTGATCCATACCCCTGAAATCAACGCAAAGGGGCCGACCGCAGGCTTTGCCAAACGCGCAGCAATCAACGCACCAATCCAAGGGACGGCCGCCGATATCATTCGCCGCGCGATGATCCGCATGCCCGATGCAATTGCGCATTTGCCCGCGAAAATGCTGTTACAGGTGCATGATGAATTGCTGTTCGAGGTCGAAGATGGCGCGGTTGATGATCTTGTTTCTGTCGCCCGTGCCGTCATGGAAAATGCGTCGGATCCTGTTGTGCGCTTGGATGTGCCATTGATCGTTGATGCGGGCCAAGGCCGCAATTGGTCAGAGGCACATTAGATCAGGCAGGATTTTTCGTAATTGATGCCACGAATTTGCGCACAAATGGCGCGACCACGACGATTGTTGGGAATGCAATCGCCCAACTGATCACCCACGCGTTCATCCATGCGTGGCCAAATCCCGTTTCCCACCCAAAGGCGCGTAGCGTTGCAATGCCTGACACGATCAGGGACATGATGCCCGAAACGAGAAATCCAAATACGATGGGGGCAAGACGAGGGGGAATCATGGGGTGGCTCCTTTACTAGCTGTGCTGGATAGTAATATTCTGAAAATTGAATGTAAAAGGGGCTTGTAAATCCAGCGCCCCGTTCAACCGTCCAAATCGGCGGATGGAATAATCGGGAAAAACTGGCCCGCGGAACGAACCCCAAACCACGACACCCCATCCACAATATCGTGGGTGCCAATATCGACCAATCGATAAAAGCTTTTGCGATCAATCAACGCTTCTAATCCGCGCCGCACATGCACATAGGGTGCGGGTTCATCGGTGTCAGGATCCCGCGCCACGCGGATCGGATTATCGGCATTGGCAATTGTGATGTCGCCAACATGGGTTTCGAATTGGATTTCTTGGTCAGGTCCAGCATTTTTGACTTTGAAATCAACCGCAACGAATGGGGCGTCATCAACCGTGATGCCCACCATTTCAACGGGGGTGACCAAGACATATTTGTCCCCGTCCTTGCGCAGGATCGACGAAAATAACTTCACCAACTCAAAACGACCGATGGGCGTGCCAAGGTAAAACCATGTCCCATCCCGCGCGATCCGCATATCGAGATCGCCACAAAAGGGCGGATTCCACAAATGCACTGGCGGCGGGCCTTTGGATTTTTGCGCCTGACGCGCGGCAGATGCCAAGCCATCGGCGGTCGGCGTAATTTTCATATCACGATCCATTGCTTTGCCATTTCAAATGACTAGGTTACATATAAAGGTACTATATCTATTTTTAACAGGAGCACCATATGTCTGATCCCGCAAAATTGGCCCAAGAATTGGATGCGCTTTCAGAAAAGCTTCGCGTTGCAAAACAGGCCGTGAATGCGCGCTTTATTGGGCAGGATCGGGTGGTTACCCAAACGATGACCGCGCTCTTGGCGGGGGGGCATGCGATTTTGGTGGGCGTTCCGGGATTGGGAAAAACCCGTCTGGTGGACACGATGGCGACTGTGATGGGCCTGTCGATGTCACGGGTGCAATTTACCCCAGATTTGATGCCAAGCGATATTTTGGGATCAGAAATCCTAGATCAGGATCAGGACGGAAAACGCCAGTTTCGGTTTCTCAAGGGGCCGATTTTTTGTCAGATGTTGATGGCAGATGAAATCAACCGCGCCAGCCCGCGCACGCAATCCGCACTGCTGCAAGCCATGCAGGAACGTCAGGTATCGATCGCGGGCCAGACCTTTGATCTGGGGATGCCGTTTCATGTTCTGGCGACGCAAAACCCCATAGAACAAGAGGGCACATATCCGCTGCCCGAGGCACAGCTTGATCGTTTTTTGCTGCAGATCACGGTGGATTATCCCGACTTTGAAACAGAGCGTGATATCATTCTGGCGACCACCGGCATTGACCAAGAAAACAGCCCCCAAGTTTTTGATGCAACCGATATATTATCGGCGCAGCGTGTGGTGGCGCAGATGCCCGTTGGACAAGAGCTGATGGACCATATCTTGCGTTTGGTGCGGTCGTGTCGTCCTGATACGCCCGACGCGCATCCGCTTGCGTCTGAACATTTTTCATGGGGGCCAGGCCCCCGTGCCGCCCAAGCGTTTGTGACAGGGGCGCGCGCGCATGCGGCTTTGTCTGGGCGATTGGCCCCCACGATGGCCGATGTCGCGGCCCTTGCCCCTGCGGTATTGGCGCATCGTGTTGCGTTGCGCTTTGGATCACAAGCGGCGGGCATTAAAGCCGAGCAGGTCATTATGGACATTTGCACATCCTTGGATCAGGTCGGGCGCGCGGCATGACCGCGATCAGCCAATCCTATCTTGATGCGCAGGATCTTGGGGCGCATTTGCCGCCCCTGTTGATCGAAGCACAGGAATTGGCGGCTGCCTTGATCACCGGACAGCATGGGCGCCGACGGACTGGGCAGGGGGATGAGTTTTGGCAATTTCGCCCGTTTGCTAACGGGGTGGATCGGGTGGCCGATATCGATTGGCGGCGGTCTGCGAAATCGGATCAATTGTTTGTGCGGCAAAATGAATGGAAGACCCCGCAAAACCTGTGCCTGTGGGTTGACCCGTCGGCCAGTTTGCAAAACGGGTCACCCGTGACCAAATCGCAACGCGCCGTGACGCTTGGCTTGGCCTTGGCGTTGCTGGCGATGGAGGCGGGCGAACATGTCGCGGAACTGGGAACTGGCCTTGCCCCTGCGATGGGGCAGGCGCATGTGCTTCGGCTGCATCACGCGCTGAGTTCTGTGGCGCAGGCAGAATATCTGCCGACCCAAAAGGTGAAATTTGCGCGGCGTTCTAAATCCGTTATATTTTCCGATTTCTTGGGGGATTTGACCCCGGTGCACAGCTTGCTGGAACATGCAACCCACGCGCAATCGCGCGGTATTTTGGTGCAGGTTTTGACAGCGGATGAGCTTGATTTCAATTTTCAGGGCGCGTCAATTTTTACCAGCGCATTGGGGCAGATCAATTACCGCACCCACCAAGCAAAGGGGCTGCGCGATGCCTATCACGCAAGACTGAAATCACGTCAGCGCGAAATCGAGGCCTTGGCCAAGGCGGCCGGTTGGCAGGTCATTCTGCATCGCCTTGATGACCCCGCGATTGAGGTTTTGTTGAAACTTTTTGCCCTTTTGACACATCGGGAGCGGGGGTGATGGGGATCGTCTTTGCCGCCCCAATGGTCTTGACGGCGCTGATCGGATTGCCCGTGTTATGGGTCATCTTGCGCGCGCTTCCCCCGAAACCAAAGACCGTCATTTTTTCGGCTGTGACCTTGTTGCAGGGGTTAAAGGATCGTGAAACAACGGCGGCGAAAACGCCGCTTTGGTTGATCATCCTGCGCAGCATTGCGGTTGCTGCGGTGATCATTGCGCTTGCGGGTCCTCGGATTGATCGCGGGGATATCGCGCATGCGCCGAATGACACGTTGATCCTTCTTGATGGGGGGTGGGCGATGGCGCAGCATGCAGATGCCGCGCGGGATTATGTGGTGACGATGCTTCGCGCAGCCGAAGCAGGAACGCAGCGGTTTGCCGTTCTTGATGCGGCCGAGCCCAATGCACCGATCTGGCAAACTGCCCAAGACACCGCCGCACTGTTGCGCGATTGGTCACCAAAGCCTGTGGCGCTTGACTGGGCGGCTGTTACCGCGACGTTGGACAGCCTTCCACAGACGGGCTTTGATGTTGTGTGGCTGTCGGATGGGTTGGATTATGGATCTGCGCGGGCTGATATCTATGACCGTTTGGGCGCGACCAACGTTGAGGTGTTCGAAACTCTTGCAGATCGATTGTGGATCAGATCCGTTGCCACCGATACGGGTGACACGGTTGTTCGGGTCTCTTCTATCGGGGGTGGGATCCCTGCGGCGCAGCTGCGTGTGCTTGGGGTTGATCCAAAGGGACTGCCGATTGTGATCGAAGACATTCCCATCGTTGAAGATCGCGAAAACACGGACCAAGACATCAGGTTTCGCCTACCGGCAGAGCTTTTGTCGCGCGTGACCAAGTTTCAAATTCTGGGGCAATCCCATGTCGGGGGGCATTTTGTTTTAGCTGATCAATTGCGCCGCCCCAAAGTTGCCCTGTTGTCTGCGCAGTCGCAATCCGAGACCGAGCAGATTTTGGACCCGCTCTATTATGTCAGCACGGCGATTTCACCTTTTGCCGATCTTCAAACGCCGGATGTGGGTGACATATTGATTGGCACGCCAGATGTGTTGATTGCCGCAGATGTCGTGCGCGTGCCGCAGGCAGAAGATGTGTTGGACTGGGTGACATCGGGGGGTACGTTGATCCGCTTTGCCGGTCCGCGGATGGCCGCCGCCGCCCAAGACTTGCGCGATGACCCATTGATGCCTGTCGCGCTTCGGCAAGGGGGGCGGAATTTCGGTGGTGCAATGAGCTGGGACACACCCAAATCTTTGGCACCTTTTGATGCGGACAAGGGCTTTGGCGGTTTGACGGCACCCGATGATGTACGGATCACTGCACAGATTTTGGCACAACCCGAAGTTACCTTGGACGAAAAAACAATGGCCGCGTTAGAGGACAGAACACCTTTGGTGACACAGTCGAAAATGGGGGCGGGGCGCGTTGTGTTGTTTCACACAACCGCAAACGCCACATGGTCGAACCTGCCGTTATCGGGGGTGTTTGTTGACATGCTGACCCGCTTGATCCGGCCCAGTTTTTCAGCCCAAGGCACCCCCGCGATCGAGGGGCGCAAATGGACGCCTGTGCGCACATTGGATGTCTATGGTCAGCTGCGCAGCAATGACGCGCTTGCCGCGGTTGAGGGCGCTGTTTTGGCAAAGGGGCAGTTCGATGGCGCGACCCCTTTGGGAATTTACACGGCACAAGATCACAGTATTTCCCGAAATCTGAGCGATGTTTTTGCCTCGCTTTCGCCAGCACTTTGGCCAGATGCGGCCAAGATCATTCGCGAACCTGTCATCCCAGAAATCCGTGACCTGCGTGCGCTGTTTTTTGTTGTTGCCTTTGCCGCGCTCTGCGTCGATGTGGTGGCAAGCCTATGGGTGACCGGCCGTTTTGTTGCGGCCATGGTGTGCCTTGCGCTGCCCTTGTCCCTGTCGGGTGTGTCTGAGGTTCGGGCCCAAGACCGCATTCCCGATGAAATTGCATTGGCCCATATCATCACGGGCGAGCGCAGGGTTGATGACACCGCTTTGGCAGGGTTGCGCGGATTGACGGCGGTTTTGACGGCGCGCACCTCAATTGAACCCGCTGATCCCGTTTCTGTGGATCTTGAACGCGATGATCTTGCGCTTTATCCGCTCTTGTATTGGCCGATCACAGCGTCACAGCCCCTTCCGTCAGATGCCGCCTATGCCAAGTTGAACACGTTTATGGCCTCGGGCGGGGTTATTTTGTTCGATACGCGCGACGCCAACCAAGGCGGTCGCGATACCGCCGAAGGCCAAACCATGCGCCGATTGGCAAACAAACTTGTCATTCCGCGGTTGGATCGCGTGCCGTCTGATCATGTTTTGACGCGGGCGTTTTATTTGCTTCAGTCCTTTCCAGGACGCTATGCAGACGGCCAACTGTGGATCGAGGCCGCACCCCCCGAGACCGCATTGGATCCTGACAGACCGTTTCGCGATCTAAACGATGGGGTGACACCGGTGCTTATCGGGGGCAATGATTGGGCTGCCGCATGGGCCGTTGATGACACGGGCCAGCCCTTGGTCTTGATCGGGCGCGGGTATGCGGGGGAACGTCAACGCGAAATGGCATATCGGTTTGGTATCAATCTGGTGATGCATGTGTTGATGGGGAATTACAAATCTGACCAAGTGCACGTGCCTGCCCTGTTAGAGCGGTTGGGACAATGATGCGCGATATTGTCATATCCCCGTTGATTGACCTGACATGGCTTTATGTATTGGCGGGCGTCGCGGTGATCATGTCGGCGCTTGCGCTGTGGCGTGGGCTGTCGGGATGGGCTTGGCGTGCCTTGGGGCTGATGACACTTGTTGTTTTGCTGGCCCAGCCGTCCCTGAGACAGCGCACAACCGAACCTTTGCAAGATGTCGCTGTGATCATTGCGGATCGCAGTACGTCGCAATCCATTGGTCCACGCTCTGATCAACTCCGCGACATGATCGATGGGTTGACGACGCAACTGCAAGCGATGGGAAATCTGCGCGTTGACACGATTGAGCTGTCCGATGCCCCGCAGGACCGTGGAACGCAGATTTTCGAAGCCTTAAACCGAGCACGCGCAGATATTCCGCAACAGCAGCTTTCGTCAATTTTCGTGATATCCGACGGGCAAAACCACGACACGCCTGCCGAAATTGCAACTGATGTCCCGCTCCACCATATCATCACAGGGACGCGATCCGAATTTGATCGGCAGATCACG
>RGAJ01000440.1 GCA_009920225.1 Paracoccaceae bacterium | reverse complement strand
AACAACGATGCGGCTGTCGGGGCGTTTGTTGCGCAGGACTTCGACCACCTCAAGCCCATTGCCATCCTCAAGCCGAAGATCAATCACCGCAAAAGCAGGGGGACGGGCCGTTGAAATCGCACGACCAGCTGCGACAGATCCAGCCGTTTCAACATCAAACCCACGCTTTTCCATCGCCTTGGCGAGCCGTTTCAAAAACGGTTCGTCATCATCAACCAATAAAAGCGTTTTATCTGGTCCGATATCAAGTTCTGCCTTGCCCGCCACGCCTTATCCTCCGCTATGCAATTGTATGCAAATGATTAGCTCCCCAAGTCATAGCGGGGAATTGACACAAAGATCAACTTTTTTCGATGAAACACGCGGTTGTTTTGGCCATTTCTTCGGGGGTGGTTTCACGGCGGAAGAATTCAACAAACCCGTGGTCTGGCAAAACCAGATAGCTCATCGTTGAATGGTCCACCAAATAATATTCATCACCGCTGTCATTCTTCTTGTAATATGTGCGGTATGCGGTTGATGCGGCTTTGACCTGTTCGGCGCTGCCGGTCAGACCGATCATGTTGGGATGGATCGCTTTTGCGAATTCTTCGACCACCTCGGGCGTGTCACGATCAGGATCGACCGAAATAAAGACAGGGGTCACATCATAGCCATTGGATGCAAGAACATCGACAGCTTCGGCATTGCGCGCGGTGTCAAAGGGGCACACGTCGGGGCAAAATGTATATCCGAAATACACGATGGATGGCTTTGTAATGACATCTGCATCCGTTACGGTTTCACCTTGGCCATTGACCAAGGTAAATGGCCCGCCGATCGCCCCGGATCCACCTGCCACAACCGAAGTCCGACAAGATTGAAACGCATCGTCACTGCGCGAAAATGGCCCAATCCCATAAACGGCGGCCATCGTGGCACCCAATCCAACGGCAACCGCGGCAATGGCAACATTTCGGACCAAGTTGGACATGGGGATTTCCTTTGTTCTAGACACAGCGATAGTTTCTATCGCACAACATATTCATAACAAGCACAAATAGAAACAGGGTGCGACAATAATGGCAAACATCGGCACAGATATGATCGTCAACCATCCCCGCAGCAGCTGGATCCGGATCCGTACGATGATCTTGATCCGCTGGATGGCGATCTTTGGGCAATCTATCGCGCTCTTTGCCAGCATCCTTATCTTTGATTTGATGATCAATATTCCGCTGTGCATGTTTGCCATCGGCATGTCCGTTGTCGGCAATTTATTTGCGACCTTGGTTTATCCCGAAACCAAACGCCTCAGCGAATTTGAAAATATGGCCATGATCCTTTTTGACTTGGTCCAATTGGCGTTGCTGCTTTTTGCAACGGGTGGTTTGAACAATCCCTTTAGCGTTTTGATGATGGCCCCTGTGGTGATTTCATCGTCAATCCTGCCGCTGCGCTATGCTGTATTTATTGCGGCAACTGCCATTGCCATGATCACCGCGCTTGGATTTTATCATCTTCCATTGCGGACCGAACAATTGTTTATCTTGCGCAACGCAGATATTTTTATTTTCGGAAACTGGGTTGCGATTACAGTGGGAATGATATTCCTAAGCATC
>RGAJ01000439.1 GCA_009920225.1 Paracoccaceae bacterium | reverse complement strand
GGGCAGGACAAAACGAACCCTTGCGTATTGGGCGAAAAATGGAACCCATGGACATGAAACGCAGTCACGCTCAGCAGTGTCGGTCGATCAAAGGTTATGCGTTTCTCATCAATGGAAAATGCGACCACCCCTTGGTGTATCATAAAAAATTGATGAAGTTTTGCATGCCTATGGGGAGCAATTGTCCAATCTAATCCTTTGGCGCGGTCATAGATCCGCTCAATATGCAGGACATCGGGAAAATCATGTGTTTCGCCATAAAGCGCGTATGATGGAATATGTGACATGAAACAAAATTACCATCAATTGCGTGGTTCTTCCATTCCAATGTTACCCTCGGCGGGTATTTTGTGAAAAACATCGGGGAACAGCATGCGCACACAAGTTTGTATTATCGGCGGCGGTCCATCGGGGCTTTTGCTTGGGCAATTGTTGCATACGGTCGGTGTGGATACGATCGTGTTAGAGCGTCAGTCCAAAGACCATGTTCTGTCGCGCATTCGGGCAGGGGTGTTAGAGCGGGGCTTTCAGAACCTCATGATCCAAGCGGGTGTCGGGGATCGAATGATCGCCGAAGGCATCATTCACGACGGCACGCTGTTATCAAATGGCGATGAAAAACTGCGCATCGATTTCAAAGCTCTGACAGGTTCGCATGTGATGGTCTATGGCCAAACCGAAGTCACGCACGACCTATATGCTGCCCGCGACAATATCGGGGCGCCAACCCTGCACCAAGTTGAACATGTCGAAATTGACAACCTTGATCAACCGCAGGCCACAGTTCGGTTTCAACAAAATGGTGAACAGCACGAAATTACCTGTGATTACGTCGCGGGTTGCGATGGGTTCCATGGTGTGTCGCGCACCACAATTCCAGTCGAAAAGCGTCGTGAATTTGAAAAAGTTTACCCCTTTGGTTGGCTTGGTATCTTGTCAGAAACGCCACCCGTTGATCATGAACTGATTTACGCAAATTCGGAGCGCGGGTTTGCGCTTGCTTCAATGCGCAACCCAAACCTGAGCCGCTATTACATCCAATGTCCGCTGAGCGATGATGTCAAAGACTGGTCCGATGACGCCTTTTGGTCAGAATTCAAATCACGCATTCCATCTGACGCGGCAGAGCGATTGGTCACGGGACCATCAATTGAAAAAAGCATCGCGCCGCTCAGATCCTTTGTGTGCGAACCAATGTCTTGGGGGCGGCTGTTCTTGTGTGGTGATGCAGCACATATTGTGCCCCCGACAGGAGCGAAGGGGTTGAACACGGCCGCGTCCGACATCCATTATTTATTCGAAGCATTGGCCGAGAAATACAGTGAACGGTCGGACGCAGGACTAAACGCCTATTGTGAAAAAGCTCTGGCGCGCGTGTGGAAAACCCAAAGGTTTTCGTGGTGGATGACAAATCTTTTGCATCATTTCCCAGATCAGACCAGTTTTGATCGACGCGTTCAATCTGCCGAATTTGCATTTTTGCAATCAAACGAAGATGCGCAGCGCGCCTTGGCAACAAATTACGTTGGACTGCCGTATTAACTTGGGCTGTTCTTTTGGTTTCGACTTTGCCTGCGTCAAAGTCGAATGCCTTCGGCGAGGATATTTA
>RGAJ01000438.1 GCA_009920225.1 Paracoccaceae bacterium | reverse complement strand
GCGGGTAATATGGACGCCCGTTTTCTGGGCGGCGGCGGCTTTTAACGTTTCGCGGGCCACGGCCCCCGCAATGCGCAGTTTTTCATAGCCATCCGGCACGGTGGTTGACCCACCAGTGATTTGCATGCCCATAAATTTCATCACAGCATCCGCAATACCGCGTGATGTTTCGGCAACCATCCCTGTGTCGGTTGGAAAAAACGGCACCGCTTCCTCGGAAACGGCGGTGTTATAATAGGCCGCATGCGGCACGCCAGGATCGACACGGATCTGGTCGAATTCAACGTCCAGCTCTTCGGCCAACAGGGCGGCTTGCACGGAATATGCCCCCTGCCCCATATCAACACGTGGCGTGATCAGAGTTATGCCATTTGCATCGATTTTAACATATGGCGTCAACGCCGCCTCACCGACATCAAGGTTATCCAATAGTGGATTATGAGGCGGGCGTTGATACATATAGTAACCAAACGCGACACCACCGACGACAGCGGCAGACCCGATCAAAAAGGTGCGGCGGGCAATCTTACCAAGCTTTGACATCCTTACGCCTCCTGCAATTTGGCTGCGGCTGTTTTGACAGCAGCGTGAATACGTGGATACGTTCCGCAACGACACAAGTTGCCCGACATCGCTTCGTCGATTTCAGCATCTGTTGGATTTGGCGTGGTCGCCAAAAGATCGGCCGCCTGCATGATTTGACCAGACTGACAATACCCGCATTGTGCCACCTGATGTTCAATCCATGCCGATTGCACAGCGTGCAGCGCCTCTGGCGTACCCAAACCTTCGATTGTGGTGATCGGGCCGGTCACGTCGCTGACCGTGACCTGACAGGATCTTACAGCAACGCCGTCGATATGCACAGTACAGGCCCCACAGGCCGCGATACCGCAACCGTATTTGACACCTTTGATTTTCAATTCATCCCGCAACACCCACAACAATGGCATGTCTTGTTCAACGTCAACGCTATATTGGCGTCCGTCTATTTCCAGATTTGTTGTCATACTTGTCCCCTACATCTTTGAATTTGATATAGGTGGCGTATCGCAAAAGAAAAGGGTTAAGCCTCTAGGCCCGAGATGCAAGTTTTGTAAAATGGGAATATAGCGCGATACCCGCGCCCGCCACAGCAATACAAAGCATGCCGATGCTGGTTAAGACATCAGGCGCATGATCAAACACAATCCACGCCGCAAGAGCAGAAAACAGGATATGGACATAATTTACAGGCGCCAACAGCGATGCGGGCGCCTCGCGATAGGATAGAGTAATTAGAAAATGACCAAGTGTTGCCACAACACCCAACCCCGCCATCATAGCCCATTCCTGCAAGGTTGGCGCATACTTGAAAAGATCATCAAACGCCAGCAGAGTAAATGTGACCGCCCCCACCAATAGCGTATAGATCATTAGGGTTGCAGGCCGTTCAATTTTGGCCAGATAGCGGGTCGACAAATGATAGAGGGTGGCACACACGGCATTGATCAATGCCATCGCAACGCCGAAACTGTCCAATCCGCCACTTGGACGGATAATCAACAGAACGCCCAAAAACCCCAAAGCTGCACCCAACCATCCCAATGCAGTAACCCGTTCACCCAAAACAGG
>RGAJ01000437.1 GCA_009920225.1 Paracoccaceae bacterium | reverse complement strand
TCACTGATTTTGTCGCGCCTTGCGATGATCTCGATTGTCGCGATTGAACTCGTGATGTTGTACGAAGTTGTTTCGCGCTATGTCTTTAACGCACCCACGCTATGGGCGAATGAATTATCGCTCTGGATTGCGTCGGTCCTGTTCTTGTTGGCAGGGGTCTATGCGATGCAGCAGCGCAGCCACATCCGGATCTACATCATCTACGACATGTTTCCGCGCTGGGCAAAAAAAGCCGCAGATACAGTATCTGTTGGTTTGATTTGCGTCTTTTCCTTTTGTCTGGTTTGGGGCGGTTATAACGAAGCGTTGTTGAAATTCACCCGAATGGAAAAATACGGCACCGCGTGGAATCCACCCATTCCTGCAACGATCAAACCATTGATTTTGATATTGATCGTGATTGTTACCATACAGGCGATTTCCAATCTTATTGCCGATTGGAACAAAGACGAAACCCATTCACCCGAAGATGAAATCGATCAAACCGAGATCGAAAACATCCGTCGCACGTTGGAGAAATAATATGTTTGACGTTGGAACGATCTCATTGGTCCTATTGATAGGCATGTTTATTCTGCTTGCGATTGGGATGCCTTTGGGGTTTGCATCTGCCTTTTTGGCGGTCGTGACCTTGGTCATGAAATTTGGCCCAGACTTTTTGTTTTCTGACTTTGGTCGCGGGCCCTTGGCTGTTTTGGGGCAGGCCGTGTATCGGCAGATGACGAACTATGTCCTGATTTCGGTACCGCTGTTTATCTTTATGGCCGCGCTGTTGGAACGTTCGGGAATTGCGCGGGATATGTATTCATCGCTCAATGTGTGGCTCAGCCGCACGCGGGGTGGTATTGCGATTGTGACCTCGATCATGGCGGTGATTATGGCGGCTATGTCGGGCATCATCGGCGGTGAGGTTGTGTTGTTGGGCCTGATCGCCCTGCCACAGATGCTGCGCCTTGGGTATAATCAAAACTTGGCAATCGGAACAATTTGTGCGTCTGGATCGCTTGGCACAATGATCCCGCCCTCAATCGTGTTGATTTTCTATGGATTGATCACCGAGACATCGATCAAGGCACTGTTTACGGCATCCTTCCTGCCTGGTTTCATGCTGGCGTCGTTCTTCATCATCTATATCATCGTGCGCACACGCGTTGATCCATCCCAAGCACCCCTTCCCGAGGAAGACCCCGACGCCCCAAAGGGCAAGGAAAAGGGATTGATGTTCTTGGGCTTTCTTGCGCGTTTTGGTCTGTGGATCACCGGCGCAATGTTGGCGCGAGCGTTGTTTTTCACGGTAACAGGTCAAAACGTTGTGACCGAAGGTGTGGATCCGATTGTTTTGGGTATGGCCTCTGACATTCCGGGGATCGTGATCGCCTTTATCATCTGTTTGCTCATCATGCTGTTTGTCGCGGGTCGTGAACGTACCGCAAAAGGGTGGGAAATGGGCAAAGGCCTGATTGCTCCTACGGTGGTGATTGGTGTTGTTCTTGGATCCATCTATGGCGGGATCACTGGCATCACCGAAGCGGCCGGCATGGGCGTAATCGCGGTGTTTGTGATCGGCTTGGTGCGACGGGAAATGACGTTTGAAATCGTGTGGGATTCGGTCATGCGTA
>RGAJ01000436.1 GCA_009920225.1 Paracoccaceae bacterium | reverse complement strand
TGGGCCTCAAGGCGCTGTATAACTTTGATCCAGAAACGGCACACGGATTGGCGATCAAAGCGTTGAAATACGGCTTAGGCCCCTCATCGGGACCCGTGACATCACCGCGCTTGGCCACCACATTGGCGGGACTTGCGGTACCAAATCCAATCGGATTGGCGGCAGGATTTGACAAAAACGCCGAAGTCATCGCCCCCTTGGGACAGTGTGGATTTGGGTTTATCGAAGTGGGGGCCGCCACGCCCATCGCCCAACCCGGCAATCCGAAACCGCGTTTGTTTCGGTTGACCGAAGATCGCGCGGCAATCAATCGATTTGGTTTCAACAACCAAGGCATGGACGTGATTGCCGAACGCTTGGCCAAACGGCCGAAAACGGGTGTTGTTGGCTTGAACCTTGGCGCTAACAAAACCAGCGAAAATCGCGCAGCAGATTTTGCCAAAGTATTGGCGCGCACGGGCGATTATCTGGATTTTGCAACCGTGAACGTGTCCAGCCCGAACACAGAAAAGCTGCGTGACTTGCAGGGCAAAGACGCATTGATGGCCCTCTTGCAAGGGGTGATGGATGCAAACGCGGCCTTGTCGAAACCGATCCCGATCTTTTTGAAAATTGCGCCTGATTTGAATGACACCGAAATCGCGGAAATCGCCCAAGTCGCGATCGAAGTGGGCGTGGATTGCATCATCGCCACGAATACCACCTTGTCCCGTCATGGGTTGGTGTCAGGTCATCGTGACGAAATGGGCGGGCTTTCAGGTGCGCCGTTGTTTGAAAAATCTACACGTGTCTTGGCGCGCCTGTCGCTGTTGACCCAAGGCAATATTCCATTGATTGGTGTGGGCGGTATTTCGTCGCCTGAACAGGCCTATGCGAAAATTCGGGCGGGCGCGTCAGCCGTGCAGCTTTATACCGCGTTGGTCTATCACGGCATGTCATTGGTGAATGATATCGCACGCGGGCTAGACGCGCTTTTGGCGCGGGACGGATTTGCAAATGTCGCCGATGCAGTCGGGACAGGGCGCGAGGATTGGCTGTGATTACGATCTGGCACAATCCGCGCTGTTCCAAATCGCGGCAAACCTTGGCGCTGTTGCATGACCAAGGTCATGCGCCTGTGGTCGTGGACTATCTAAAAACGCCGCCCAGCGCCCACGATATTCAATCGGTCTTGGCCAAATTGGGCGCAGCCCCGATTGACATGATGCGGACCAAAGAAACGCGGTTCAAAGATTTGGGCCTAACCCCCGATATCTCGGATCAGGTCGCGATTGAGGCTATGGCCACCAATCCCATTCTGATTGAACGTCCGGTCGGTATCACGGACACAGCCGCCGCTATCGGTAGGCCGCCCGAAGCCGTGCTTGATATACTGTGATGTGACTACGCGATCTCGCGTTCGATCTGCGGATATCTCAGGCCAAGCGTGACACCACGCGCGACAAAGGAAATCAGAAAACTGATCCAAAGCCCGTGGTTGCCAAAGTTTGGCACAAGCAAGGCCAAGGCAATCAGATAGATCACCAAGCTGATCGCCATCATGTTGCGCATATCTGGCCCACGTGTTGCGCCAATAAACACCCCATCCAACATCCATGGCCCGATCCCAATCAGCGGGAC
>RGAJ01000435.1 GCA_009920225.1 Paracoccaceae bacterium | reverse complement strand
TACCATAGGGTCGTACAGGCGCTGAACACGAAGTTGCCCTCTGTGGCTAAGACACGGGCGCAAATACTCTCAGCTAAACTTGATGCACATTGGTCGCACATGAGGCTTGCCCATGCTGAGTTGCCTGGGAGGCACCTCCTCCGGTCTGGCTCTGAAGCACTGCTTCCTGTCACGACCTCTGTGGTGGTTCAATCAAGTATTGGCCTGAAGGAAGCTGTCGACACGTATCTGCATCTCAGAGGGGCAGGGCACGGGGCCAGCCGGTAAGTGCCTCGGGTTTCAGCACATAAACCAACACCGAGGCCGGAGGCCCCGCTGCAAAGACGGTATTCACCGTGTCTGGCACCGTCACCACACGGCCGGCGCTGTCGGTCACGCTGCGCGCATGGGCGGGAAACGCCAAAGCCAAAGCTGTAAGGAAGATCGCAAAAAAACGCATGTCCGCCGCTGTTTATCGTGTCAAAACCACAGCCCACTGGCGCCCAGCCAACACCGTATTGGGCAAAGACGTGGCATAGGTGTGGTGGGTGGTGGAAAAGTGGCCCGCATATCGCCCCGAGATAGTGCAGATTTCTGGAATCTCTGCATGAGAAAACCGGTTTTTGCCGGTTTCGTAAAGAAAGATCTGGGCAGGTGCGGCACGCTTGGGCCTACAAAAATACCCCGCGGCTGTGACGGGCCTGTTTGGGCCCCTTAGCGATGGGCAAAATCGATGCCCCCAACAGCGATTGCGTTTTTTGCCCTGTTTTTCGCGGAAGCGAGGCAACTAAAAGTATAGTCGTGTATAGTCTTTTGTATATAGCTTTGAATTTCATTTGGGTGTTTAGTATCTTAAATTTCAAAAACATGCGAAAAATAACCGAATTCAAAATTTCAAATTGACACTTTTTAGCCAAGAATTTGGCCAATAAATCAACCCACCCCGCAGGCCCCAGGCATAACATTTAGAAAAATTTATTTTATAATCAGATGCTTGGAAATCTGATCCAAAGCTATGCTGCATATGTGCGATCGTGGCATTGATGTAATCTGTGAAAAACTGCGAAAATCTAAAAGGTATCGCTTAGCATATACTAAAAATATTTACCCTGGTGTCAATCCGAACTTTACATTCACATTTCCGGCATCATTTTGATTGAAGAAAAATAAACTTCCAAAGGGACAGGCCTATGAAAAAACTGATTACTGCCGCGGCTTGTTTGGCAATGTCGGCGGCCCCTGCTGCCGCGAACGACGATTTTGTCAAAGGTCTGATGGGTGTTATGATTGGCGCCGCGATTGCCAACCAGGGAAATGCCAACACGCGCACCCGCAGTGCCGCGCCCAGTGGTGGCGGTGTGTCTTCGGCCGAGCGGCAGAAAAACAAAGAAAGCCAAGAGGCGCTGAATTACTTTGGTTTTGATGCCGGCGTGCCCGATGGTGTGCTAGGCCGCAAAAGCCGCACAGCTGTTTCGCAAATGCAGGCGTGTTTGAACCGCCCCATCACCGGCCAGTTGGATGCATTTGAGGCGCAATTCTTGAAGAATTCGTATTTCAAGGCGCAGGCAGGGGGCAATGAAACCCTGCGTTTGGTGGCCAGCAAGCCCAATGGGTATTGTGGTGTGCTGCAGCAATATCACCT
>RGAJ01000434.1 GCA_009920225.1 Paracoccaceae bacterium | reverse complement strand
TGGCCATCGCAGAAGAAAGATTGCCGGTCAAAATCATCTGTGCGCTGCCCGGTTTAACCACGGGCTATGGCCCCAGCCATCAGGCGACCGAAGACATCGCAATTTTCCGTGGCATGCCCGGATTGACGATCATCGACCCCTGTGATGCGGTGGAAATTGAACAGGCGACCCGCGCCATCGCGGCAACACCTGATCCCACCTATATGCGGCTCTTGCGGGGAAAGGTGCCGAATGTTCTGGGGGAATACGGGTATCACTTTGAATTGGGCCGCGCCAAAACGCTGCGCGACGGGAATGATGTCTTGTTCATCTCAAGCGGGTTCATGACCATGCGCGCCTTGGATACGGCGGCTGCCTTGCAAAAAGACGGGATTGATTGTGCGGTGCTGCATTGCCCAACGATCAAACCGTTGGATGTTGATACCATCACGCGCGAGGCCGCGAAATCGGGTCGCTTGGTTGTCACAGCCGAAAACCATTCCGTCATTGGCGGTCTGGGCGAAGCTGTCGCTGCAACGCTGATGCGGGCAGGTGTTCATGTGCCGTTTCGCCAAATCGGCCTGCCTGATGAATTTCTAGATGCGGGCGCCTTGCCCACGCTTCACGATCAATATGGAATATCTGTTTCTGCAATCATCGGCCAAGTGAAGGCTTGGGTAAAATAAGGACGCCACAATGCAAATTTTGAAAGACAAAGTTGCCATCATCACAGGGGGCGCATCACCGCGCGGATTGGGCAAAGCCACCGCAAAAATGATGGCGGCGCATGGCGCAAAAATCGCGATCCTTGATCTTGATGCGGCCCAAGCACAGGCGGCTGCGGATGACATCGGTACGGGACACATCGGGCTTGCCTGCAACGTTGTGAACAAAGATGACTGCCAATCCGCCGTGGATCAGGTTCTGGCCCATTTCGGTCAGGTCGATATTCTGGTCAATAACGCGGGGATCACACAGCCGCTCAAGCTGATGGAGATTGAGCCACAGAATTATGATGCCGTGTTAGACGTCAATCTGCGCGGCACATTATACATGAGCCAAGCCGTGATCCCCCATCTACGCGGCCGCGAAACAGGCTCGATCATCAATATTTCATCGGTATCTGCCCAACGCGGGGGCGGTATCTTTGGTGGTCCACATTATTCGGCGGCCAAGGCGGGGATCTTGGGCCTGACCAAAGCGATGGCGCGGGAACTGGCCCCTGATGGGGTACGCTCTAACGCGATCTGCCCGGGTTTCATTGCGACCGATATCACGGGCGGTAAATTAACGCCCGATATGATGGACATGATCCTTGCAGGCATCCCCATGGGCCGCGCAGGCACCGCCGACGATGTCGCAGGCTGTGCCGTGTTCTTGGCGTCCGACCTATCGGCCTATGTCACAGGATCCGAGGTTGACGTAAACGGCGGATCGTTGATCCATTAATTGGTTTTGCTGGTGTCGTGATTGAACTTTGCGCGGGTGTGTCTTGGGGTGGAAATGTCTCTCTGACACGTCGCTCTTGTACAGGACGTCAAGCTATTCAAGCTGCAAAACGCATCAGTGTTCCACATGGCCGTCAATCGTTATGGGATTTGACAGGTCGACGGGGTGCTGTTCGATGCCCTGTGCGGTCAGGATCGACATCACGCGAGTGTCGTAGCGCG
>RGAJ01000433.1 GCA_009920225.1 Paracoccaceae bacterium | reverse complement strand
GAGATCAAGGGCGATGTGAAGATTTATCCTTTGCCGCATATGCCTGTGGTGAAGGATTTGATCCCCGATCTAACGCATTTTTATGCGCAGCATGCGTCGATCATGCCGTGGTTGGAAACCAAAACCAACCGTCCTGCCAAAGAGTGGCGGCAATCTATTGAAGATCGCAAGAAATTAGACGGTCTGTATGAATGTGTGATGTGTGCATCGTGTTCCACATCCTGTCCTTCCTATTGGTGGAATGGTGATCGGTACTTGGGCCCTGCGGCGTTGTTGCACGCCTATCGTTGGATCATTGATAGCCGGGATGAGGCGACGGGGGAGCGTTTGGATGAATTGGAAGATCCATTCAAATTATACCGTTGTCACACCATTATGAACTGTGCAAAAACATGCCCCAAAGGCTTGAACCCCGCGAAGGCGATTGCAGAAATTAAAAAGATGATGGTTGATCGGACCGTTTGACGTTTAAGATCACTTTCGGATCACTTGCGTGATCCGACAAACGCGGCGGGTTTCCCGCCGCGTTTTTTATTGGGGCTTTGCCCCAAGCCCCAGGATATTTTTAGACAGAAAATGGAGGCGAAATGGTTGTTGTTGTAGGTTTGGTGATCGCCTTTGTCTTGGTTGCTGTTCTGTCGAACCGCGCGACGCGTCGGTGCCGGTGGCGACGCGATATCCGGCAAGATCGTGACAGTGAAATTTATTGGGTTTGTATGAATTGTGGTGCGGTGGACTGGACACGGGCCGAAAAGGCGCCCAATCTGTGCAAGTTATCGACACTTGAGGGAAAGTGATATGGGCCAACGTCCACAGGATGCAGATGCGCGTCGCGCGGTGCCACCGGTTATTTGTTATCCAAACGAAACCTTGCCAGCGGTGGATATTCCGCTCTATCTGGCTGCATTAGAGGGGGCGACGCTTGTGTCGAGCCATCTGGCAGCCCCCCGTGATGCGACGCATTTTCATGTAAAAGCAGGCCAGTTTTTCCGGATTTCATGTGTGGATGGTCCGCAAGTTGGTGATTTGAATTTGTGGAATGTGCATGATCTGTCTGAACGGTTTTATTCTGGCAAAACCCGCGCGCTGCATGGAACCCATGTGAGCGAGGGGGAGCGGCTGTGGTCTTCTTTCCCGTATTTGCGTCCGATGGCGACAATCGTGCAGGATAGTTTGGCGTGGTATGGAATGGATGCCTTTGGGGGGTCCGTACACGACGTGATTGGAACGCGTTGCGATCCTTATACGGGGATGTTGCTGTCCGGTGATACCTATCATTATTGCTGTCATTCCAATATCACCCGCGCTTTGGCCGATGCTACAGGCATGAGTTTGCATGAGGCCGAGCCCCATGTGCATGATGTGTTGAACGTGTTTATGTGCACGGGCTTTACCCGCGATACGGGGCAATATTTCATGAAAGCCTCGCCGGTGCGGGCAGGGGACACATTGGTGATGTTGGCCGAGATTGATCTGTTGGGGGTGTTGTCGGCCTGTCCGGGGGGGGATTGTTCGTCTGAACATTCCTCAGACGTGGCGCAATGTTATCCGTTACAGGTTGACGTATTAGAGCCCGCAGCGGGGGCATTGGACGGGTGGCAATCACCTGCGCCCAATGCCTATGACCGCACGCACGGGCGTTAGGTGTGG
>RGAJ01000432.1 GCA_009920225.1 Paracoccaceae bacterium | reverse complement strand
CGTATCGCGCAATGGCGAGGTCGAAGAAACAGGGCTTGGCGCGGGCGTCTTGAACGACCCCGTCGAAAGCATGGTATGGCTTGTCCGCCGCTTGGCGCAATATGGCCAAGGCATTCGTGCAGGCGATATCGTTCTGTCTGGGTCGTTCATCCGCCCCATCGAATGCCCTTCAGGTTCACAAATTCACGCTGATTTTGGTGGCTTTGGTTCGGTGCACATCGCGTTTGACTAAGTGCGGTGACGCCTCGCCTCTCGGTCATTAATTCGCTGCGTATTGCGCGTAACACGCGTCAAGTTGTTCGCTTATTTCCGAATAAATTGGGCTGTCCCGTCCCAGGTCGTTGATTTGCCAGTAATCATTGCTTAGGTCGAACAATTCTGTGCTGCCATCTGCATAGCGAATAAAGCGGTGACTTTTGTCCCTGACTGACGCGCTATCTACCGAAAAGGTGGGGATGGCACGGTGTGGATCTGTGGCACCGTTCATTATTGGAGACAGCGATTGTCCCGGACAATCCTAGATGTGGTCCATCCCAAGCATATCCATGACGGTGGGCCCCACGTCAATCAATGCCACAGGATCGGAAACAATTTTCCCAGTTGCTGCATCTGGGTCGTGAATTACAAGCGGCACCGCAGCAACCTGTTCCCATAGCGTTGATTTTTGAAATCTATCCCGATTGCCAAGATGGAAACCATGATCTGCCAGAATAATGACAATTGTATTGTCGGCGTGACGGGAGTTTTTCAACGCGCGCCATAACCGCCCCAATTGATGATCGCCATGGGAATAAGCGGAATAGTAGCTTCGAACACTTTGTTTCCACCAGCGCACCCTTTTATTTGCCATAGGAGGGGACTTTGGGAAATAAGTGTCGGCAAATTCATTCATTGGATCGGATGTGATCCAAGATTCGGGCTGTACCAAAGCCGCTTCGTCGTACATTGTCTTGAACCGCAAGGGTTTGTGAAAGGGGCCGTGCGGGTTATAGAATCCGACTTCACGATAGAACGGCGCGTCAGACGCGTAGTCATAGAATTTATCGTCATCTTCGGGATTTGTGAAAGCGACCCCCTTTTGGATGCCGCCAAAATGCGTTGTCTCAACACCGCTGGGAACCACTTTGTCCTGAGCAAACTTTTTGGGTTTGTCTGAATACAGCTTGCGGAACACTTTGGGGTGACGTGGCAATACACGGTGGTGTACTTTGCCCCCGAATGAACAATAATAGCCCGCTTGCTTCAATCGGTACGACCACATGATATCTGCATCATGATGTAAAAAAACATCGTCCGAATTTCGAAAAATACCCGTTTTAAACGGTGAAAGTCCCGACATAAAGCTTGCACGTGAGGCGCCGCAAACAGGCAGCTGGCAGTAGGCAGAGTGAAAAGCGGTCGAAACTTTGCAAATTTCATCGAGATTTGGGATTTTTAGCGGTTCATTGAACGCCGATTTATACGGCCAAGGCGCCACGGCATCGTCGAAGCTTATCAAGAGAATGTTTTTTTGTTTCACGGCTTCTTCACTTACGGGTTCAAAAATTGACACGAATGGTGTCTATTACCTTGATAAAGATAATTTCTATTCAGGGGATGGTGAATGTTACACATTCACTATTTCCATCAGCAACGATGTTGGCTCAGGGACACCATATACTACAACATTTGGATGGGAA
>RGAJ01000431.1 GCA_009920225.1 Paracoccaceae bacterium | reverse complement strand
CTTTTATTCCCAAAATTGAATGTGACGCTCATGTGTTGACCCCAACAAAGTCCAAGAGTAAACCACCCCCAAGCCAACACGATTTGCGTCGTTGTGAGCGCAAAGCGCATGAAAGGAGCCATCTGTGCACGAGATGCTTGGAGATTATCTCCCTATCCTGATTTTCCTGGCCATTGCGATTGGCCTTGGCATTGTTTTGATACTTGCGGCCGTTGTTTTGGCCGTTCGCAACCCTGATCCTGAAAAAGTATCCGCATACGAATGTGGCTTTAACGCCTTTGACGATGCGCGGATGAAATTCGATGTCCGATTCTATCTGGTGTCGATTCTGTTCATCATTTTTGATTTGGAAATTGCGTTTTTGTTCCCATGGGCAGTTGCATTCAAAGATATCAGCATGGTCTCGTTCTGGTCGATGATGGTGTTCTTGGGCGTGTTGACCATTGGCTTTGCATATGAATGGAAAAAGGGAGCACTTGAATGGGAGTGATGACCGGAACCAATACGGCGGGCATGGATCGCGAAGTTGCGACCCAAGCTATCAACCGTGAACTGCAGGACAAGGGGTTTTTGCTAACCTCGACCGAAGATATCATCAATTGGGCGCGTACAGGGTCCTTGCATTGGATGACCTTTGGTTTGGCCTGTTGTGCCGTTGAGATGATGCATACTGCGATGGCGCGCTATGATATGGAACGTTTCGGGACTGCGCCGCGCGCGTCCCCCCGCCAGTCCGATTTGATGATCGTTGCGGGGACATTGACCAATAAAATGGCGCCTGCCTTGCGCAAAGTATATGACCAAATGCCTGAACCGCGTTATGTGATTTCGATGGGATCCTGCGCGAATGGTGGTGGATATTATCACTATTCCTATTCGGTCGTCCGTGGGTGTGACCGTATTGTACCTGTTGATGTGTATGTTCCCGGGTGTCCTCCGACAGCGGAGGCATTGTTGTACGGGATCATGGCGCTTCAACGTAAAATCCGCCGCACAGGGACACTTGTACGATGACTGATGCATTGAATGAATTGGGCGCGCAAATTGCGCATCGTCGCGAAGACTGCGTCTTGGGATATGACGTTGCCTTTGGCGAATTGACCATTGATGTGCTGCCCGCGAATTTTGTCGATTTCGTTGAATTTTTGAAAAACGATTCAAATTGCAAATTCTCGACTTTGGTTGACATCACTGCGGTGGATTATCCTGATCGTGCCAAGCGGTTTGACGTCATCTACCATTTCTTGTCCATGTACCAAAACCACCGCGTGCGGTTGCGGATGTCGATCCGCGAAGACGAAATGGTGCCGTCGATTGTGGATGTGCATCCATCGTCAAACTGGTTTGAACGTGAAGTGTTCGACATGTTTGGGATCTTGTTCACAGGCCATCCCGATCTGCGTCGCATTCTGACAGATTACGGTTTCCGTGGCTTCCCGCTGCGCAAGGATTTCCCAACCACAGGCTATACCGAAGTTCGCTATGACGAAGCGCAAAAGCGCGTGGTCTATGAACCTGTAAAGCTGGTCCAAGAATACCGCCAGTTTGATTTTATGAGCCCATGGGAAGGCGCAAACTATATTCTTCCTGGTGATGAAAAAGAGGGTGCGAAATGATGGACGGTTCAAAAGGTTTTGAAGACGCCCTAACAGGCGAACAAAAGATCCGTAATTTCAACA
>RGAJ01000044.1 GCA_009920225.1 Paracoccaceae bacterium | reverse complement strand
GCTGGGGCTTTAAAGTTTATGGGTAAGTGTGATTTACATCAAGTGCTGCACTCTGTTCGCTTTGATCTGGCGCGGGGGAAACCCTTGCCATAACAGGTCCGTCTGGATGCGGAAAATCGACCCTATTGCGGATGATTTCGGGTCTGGATCGGGATTATACTGGATCTGTCCGTGGACCACATCGCATCGGATTTGTGTTCCAAGAACCTGTGTTGCTGCCGTGGATGCGGGCGGTTCGGAACCTAGAGGTGACGTGTGATATTTCATCCGACACTGCGCTGGGCGCGCTGGAACAGGTTGGGTTGGCCGCGTGCGCCGATCTTTATCCGTCACAAATGTCGCTTGGACAACAGCGCCGGTTGGCGCTTGCGCGGGCCTTTGCGATCAAGCCGCAGTTATTGTTGTTGGATGAAGCGTTTGTATCGCTTGATGAAAAGCTCGCAGATGAGATGATGGGCGTTTTCGAAGCGTTGCGTTCCGATATGCCGGTGTCGACGATTTTGGTGACCCATGACATGACCGAAGCGCGGCGCTTGGCCGACCGCATCATCACATTGGCAACAGATGGCTAAGCCATCATCGCCATCGCCGCAGTTTGCATGTCAGGACCAATAGGATACTGAGAACCCAAGAATTGCGTCATCACGCAACCTGTAATGTCACGCGCCGGATCAACCCAGAAATAGGTCGCGGCAGCCCCGCTCCACCCAAATTCGCCAAGCGTCGTTGGATATGTCGCAACGCCCACATCTGTCATCACACGACCAAGCAAGTTCCAGCTGTATCCCGCGAAAGGTTCATCATTGATCCGCATATGTTCCTTTCCAAATCGAACCCGTGGCGTGGTCGCAAGGTCAAGAAGCGCAGGCGATAACAACGTTTCCCCTTCGGGCGTTTGGCCGGTGCGCAACATATTTGCAAAGGCCATGTAATCGTCCAAGGTGGAATATAGCCCATGACCGCCGCGGCGGAAATCTGCATCATCTGTGGGATGGCTGGTTCCCAGATCCGCGGGTGTTAATACATGGGGGGCAGGTTGCAACCGTGGCAGTGCCGACAATGACCGTGATCCATAAATTGACATCAAACGGTCATGCCCATCAAGAGGAAGCGAAAATCCCGTATCTTGCATATCAAGGGGGTCAAAAATCAGCCGCTGCAAAAGATCATCAATCCGTTCACCCGTTGCGCATTCGATGATATGCGCCAAGACGTCGATCGAGACCGAATATTTCCAATTCGACCCCGGATGAAAGACCAAGGGCAGTTCAGCCAATGCACCCATCATATCGGACAGATCGCGATATCCTGCTTCTATAATCTGGGAATTGCGATAATGCGCACTGATGGGGCAGCCCAGCGTGAAATCATACGAAAACCCCGCCTGATGGGTCAAAAGATGTTCGATGGTTATCAGGGCTGTTGCGGGTTCGATATGCCCGTTGTGATCGATGACCTTCATCGATTTAAACCGCGCATCAAGGTTCTGTATCGGCGTGTTCAATCGAAACACCCCGCGCTGGATCAGCATCATGGCAAGGAATGACACGATTGGTTTTGTCATCGAATAGATGCGATAAATCGCATTCTGCGGAATGGGGCGACCGCTGTCCAAATCTTGGACGCCTGCGCAACCATGAAAGAGCGGCTTGCCACCGTGATCGACGCGCCATTCGATGCCTGCAAACAGGCTGTTATCAACGTAATTTTCGGCGGTTTGTGTCAATAGATCTGTCATTGGGATCCCCGTTTTTTGTCACAGTTCCGCAAAATAACCGCGCTGTAAAGAGTAAAGTCATAGTGTCATCGCATCGAACAGATGCAGGCGCGCGATAGGGGGGCTTTGCACTTGAATCTGTGAATGAACTTCGGCAATATGGTATACCAAATACTGGGCGGAACACTATGACACAGCGGATCACAGGGCACACACGATTTATCGCGCATTTGGGGATGCCGACCCACAGCTTTAAGGCACCGATGATTTATAATCCCTATTTTGCGTCGCAGGGGATTGATGTCGTGGTCATGCCGATGGGATGTGCGGCGGATGATTTTGCACAGTTCCTGCCGTTGTTGTTCAAGCAAACGAATATCGCCGGTGCTTTGATCACGATGCCGCACAAGGTTTCGGCCGCTGATTTGTTGGACGACATGACGCCAGCGGTCAAGATTTGCGGGGCCTGCAATGCTGTTAAACGTGACGCGCAGGGGCGTCTGGTTGGCGATATGTTCGACGGCGCGGGGTTTGTGCGTGGGGTGATGAACAAAGGGCGGAACATTCGTGGTGCATCGGCTTTGGTCATCGGAGCGGGTGGCGTTGGGTCCGCCATCGCAGCAAGTTTGGTCGCCGAAGGTGTCGCGCGGATCGGCATTTACGATATCGACGCAGACCGCGTCGCGGATTTGGGGCAAAGATTGCAGTCCTCTTATCCAAAACTGAACCTTGAGGTCGGAGTGAATGACCCAACGGGTTGGGACATCGTTGTGAATGCGACGCCCTTGGGCATGAACGCGCAGGATCCATTGCCGCTCGATGTGACCAAGCTATCATCGAACACATTTGTCGGCGAAGTCGTCATGAAAAGTGAAATGACGCCATTCTTATCTGCCGCCGCCGCCGCAGGGTGTCAGACCCAAGTTGGAACCGACATGTTGTTCGAAATGATCCCTGCCTATTTGGAATTCTTTGATCTGCCCACGACAACGGCCGATCATTTGCGTGCTGTGGCGCAGATCCAATACTAATCTGCGGCCAATAAATATCCCGATCCGCGAACAGTTTGCAGATACCGCGGTTCTTTTGGATTGACCTCAATCTTGCGGCGCAAGCGGGTGATTTGAACGTCGATGGCACGATCTTGGGCTTGGGCTTCGTCGCGGCCAAGTTCGCCAACCAAAGCCGCGCGCGACACGGGGTTGCCCACGCTTGCGGCAAAGATGCGCATCAACTGGCCTTCGGTCGCGGTTAGGCGGATCAAGTCATTCCCGTTCCACAATTCCCCACGTTCTATATCATAGCGCACAGGACCAAGGCGTAAAACCGTTGGCATTTCGGGCTGCGTCACAGGTTCGGGCGTTCGGCGCAAAATCGCATTGATCCGCAACAGCAATTCTTTGGGTTCAAACGGTTTGGCTAGATAATCATCTGCGCCTGCCTCAAGCCCTGTGATGCGGTCTTCTGTTTCGCCTTTTGCGGTTAACACGAGTACGGGGGTATCGCGATCACTGCGAATCCATTTGGTCAGGGAAACGCCGTCTTCCCCTGGCATCATCACATCCAAAACGATCAAATCGAAATCAAGCCCCGCCAAGACGCGACGGGCATGTTCGCTGTCACGCGCCGCACTGACCAAAAACCCATGTCGGATCAGGAACTGTTTTAACAGATCCCGAATGCGTTCGTCGTCATCAACGATAAGTAAATGTGCGCTCATGCCTGATTATTCCTGTCTCAGCCCAAGATACGCGCGTCGCATCTCGGGGTCCATCATCGCTTCTAGCACTGTGCGAAAACCTGCCACCGCGTCAGGCCCTGCGTGACGATAGGCAGCGCGCATGCGATTGCGCTGGGCATCAGAGAGTTGTTGTTCTAACGCGCGACCTTTGTCGGTCAGAAACAGATTGCGTTCGCGTTTGTCTTGTTGGCCAACATGGACCACGACCAACCCGTCTTCGATCAATGTGCGCAAAACACGGTTCAGCGATTGCTTGGTCACGCCTAGAATTTTCAATAGGTTATTGACCGTCGTTCCCGGGGCGCAGTTGATGAAATGCACCGCGCGATGATGGGCGCGGCCATAGCCTTTTTCTTCCAAGATGCGATCAGGATCGGCGGTAAATCCGCGATAGGCAAAAAACATCGCTTCGATGCCTTGGCGCAGTTGTTCATCTGTCAGATAAAGCAACGCTTCGCCCATTGTGCGATTTTGATTTTGCATGGTCCGCCTCCTTGTCCGTAATGACATTTTATGTCAGCCTTGTTGACATTCCAAGCACAAACTGATACCGAATCTTAGTTTTGGCGCAATAATATGTCCGAAGTGGACATAAATCGCGCAACTAATGAAAAAGCTATTAGGGAGACGACGATGGCTGGTGCTTATGATGATCGCGATGGCAAAATTTGGATGGATGGTAAATTGGTCGAATGGCGCGACGCGAATGTGCATATTCTGACGCACGGTTTGCACTATGCCAGCTCAGTCTTTGAAGGCGAGCGCGCGTACAATGGAAAAATTTTCAAAAGCCGCGAACATTCGGAACGTTTGCATTATTCCGCGACCGACGCGATGATGTATGATTATCGCGGCTATGTTGCCGAAGCGACAGGCGCGAACATCTTCTTCGTCAAGGATGGCGAAGTGCATACGCCAAAGCCTGATTGCTTTTTGAACGGATTGACACGTCAAACGGTCATCCAGATGCTGAAAGACAAGGGTATCACCGTTCATGAACGCCACATCATGCCACATGAATTGGCAGAATTTGAACAGTGCTGGTTGACCGGCACCGCTGCCGAAGTCACGCCTGTTGGTCAAATCGGTGAATTTAAATTCACCGTTGGTGAACTGACACGTGACATTGCAGAAAGCTATGAAAATCTGGTGCGGGCATAAACCCATTTGCGGTTTTGATTTGGGCCCCTCGCGGTTGCGGGGGGCATTTTTTTTACCAGCAGTTCGCGACAGTATACTGTGTGTTTGCCTAAATATCTGTTCTTGAGATTTTTAAAAAATTGGGCCAACGCCACTTGGACAGGGTTTTATAGCGCATGATCGGATCCCAAATGACTGAGCTTATCCCCGCATGGGTGAACGGCACGCTTACACCTGTTGAAAAGCTCGCCGTGCATCAACAGGGATTGCGTCATATGGCGGTGTCTGTGTTTTTAATGGCGGGGGATGATATCTTGATCCAACGCCGCGCCTTGGGGAAATATCACACACCGGGTCTGTGGGCGAACACCTGTTGCACCCATCCACACTGGGGCGAAGATCCGCTTGGCTGTGCGCATCGCCGCTTGGAACAAGAACTGGGGATCACCCAGACGCACCTCGTCTATCGAGACCACGTTGAATATCGCGCGGATGTCGGGGGCGGGTTGACAGAACATGAGGTGGTTGATCTGTTCGTAGGCCAAGTTGAGCATGACCTGCCAATCAACTTGAACCCTGATGAGGTGATGGAAACCGATTGGATCAACCTAACAGATATGCATGCAGCGATCGCACAAAATCCGACGCACTTTACCCCGTGGTTGCGCATCTATTTGTCTGACCACGCGCACAAGATTTTCGGATAATCACGCGGAAAATCGGTCTTGGATATCTTTTAAATCGGGAATGACATCTGCCGTTCCGTGCCGCGTCACCATGATTGCGGCGGCTTTGGTGGCCAATGAAATCGCCTGTTCCATCGGCATGCCGCGATCTAATCCGGCAAGGACATAGCCTGTGAATGTGTCGCCCGCCCCTGTTGTGTCTACGACATCAACGGAAAGCGCGGGGAAATCACGTGCGTTTCCGTGATGATACCATCGACACCCCTTCGACCCAAGCGTGACAATCATATCCAAGATGCCCAAGCTGTCTGGCGTTTGTCCAACCTCTGACGCCAATTGCGCGGCTTCTATTTCGTTCAAAATAAGGAAATCCAAAAATGGCAAAACCGCGCGCACCGCGTCCGCATGAAACGGGGCGGCGGCATATGCAGTCCGAAGCCCCAGATCACGCGCGATCTTCATCGCTTCGGCCTGCCCCGATGTTTCGTTTTGGGTTAGAAAAATATCGCCTGTGTTGGCTTGGCTCAAGGCTGCGCCGATATGTGCAGACGTTATCTCTGCATTGCCACCCGGATAGATCACAATAGAATTTTCGCCATGTGCATCAACTGTAATGATCGCGTGCCCTGTGTGCTGACCCTGCGCGATATGGCGGGTATCCACACCATATTCTGTCAGGCGTTCAACCGTCCACGCGCCATCTTTCCCCACACACCCAATATGGACAACACGCGCTGCAGCCCGCGCTGCAGCAACTGACATATTCGCACCCTTGCCACCCAATCCAACGGAAAACGAAGCTGCTGCCAAGGTTTCGCCGGGGCGGGGAATGTGGGGCACATCGTAAAAGTAGTCTGCATTAATCGACCCAAGGTTATAGATCGTCATAAGTCCGCCCTTTCATCTTTGCCCAAATACTCCCCCGCCGGAGGCGTTCCGAATTATCCAACCTTACACGCGGCCAGAACAGCCATGTTCAAAATGTCCGTCGCTGTCGATACGGACGAACAGATTTGAATGGATGAATCAACGCCCGAAAGGATCGGCCCGATCACTGTCGCGCCCGCCATTTCTTGCATCAATTTGACCGAAATGCTCGCAGAATGGCGCGCAGGCACAACCAAAATATTCGCAGGCCCCGTCAAGCGTGAGAAGGGATAGTTTGCCATTGCCTTGGCATTCAATGCGACATCAACGGTCATCTCGCCTTCGTATTCGAAATCCACACCGCGCTTGTCCAACACTTTGGGCGCAATATGCATCTTTTCTGCGCGTTCGGATACCGGATAGCCAAAGGTGGAAAAGCTTACGAATGCCACGCGGGGTTCCAATCCCAAATGGCGCGCAACCCCTGCGCAGCGTTCCGCAATATTGGCCAGATCATTTTCGTTGGGCCATTCATGCACCAAGGTGTCACTGATCAGCACAATACGCCCTTTGTGTAGTACGGCCGTTACACCAACAGCGCCATGTTGGGCGTCGGCATCAAAAACGTGATTGATCAATTCTAACACATGCGCCGATTTGCGGGTTGCACCCGTAACCAATCCATCCCCATGACCATGCGCCAACATCAGCGCGGAAAACACGTGCCGATCCCGCGCAGCAAGGCGGTGAATATCTGCGCGATCATATCCTTTGCGCTGCAATCTTTTATAGAGATAGTCCTTGTATGTCTCTAGATGTTTGGTGTTTGCAGCGTTGACCACTTCGATTTCGCGCACTGCATCGGCAAGACCTTCGGCCTCAAGCTTGGCTTTGATATCGGCCTCACGACCCACGACCAAGGCTTTGCCCATGCCGGATCGTTGATATTCGACCGCAGCACGCAACACGCGCGTGTCATCACCTTCGGCAAAAATCATCCGCGCCTGCGCGGCGCGCGCACGTGAATTCAATCCCCGCAGGATTGACGCAGTTGGATCCATCCGCGATTGCAACGATGATTTGTACCCATCCATATCAATAATGGGCCGCCGCGCGGCACCTGTGTCCATCCCTGCCTTGGCTACGGCAGGCGGGATGCGGTGGATCAAACGCGGGTCAAACGGCGTTGGGATGATATAATCCCGCCCAAACGTCAGTTTGCGACCATAGGCCATGGCAACTTCGTCAGGAACATCTTCGCGGGCCAATTCCGCCAAAGCGTTCGCACAGGCAATCTTCATTTCATCGTTGATGGCGCGGGCGTGGATGTCCAAGGCGCCGCGGAACAGATAGGGAAAGCCCAACACGTTGTTGACTTGGTTCGGATAGTCGCTGCGCCCTGTTGCGACGATTGCCTCGGGGCGGACTTCATGGGCTTCTTCGGGTGTGATTTCTGGATCCGGGTTTGCCATCGCAAAGATCACAGGGTTATCAGCCATGGATCGCACCATATCTTGAGTCACAGCACCCTTGGCCGACACGCCAAGAAACACGTCTGCGTCTTTCATCGCCTCTTCCAGGGTGCGCAGATCTGTTTTGACGGCATGGGCCGATTTCCATTGGTTCATGCCTTCGGTGCGGCCTTGGTAAATCACGCCTTTGGTGTCGCACATGATACAGTTTTCGTGACGCGCGCCCATCGTTTTCAACAGTTCAAGACACGCGATCCCCGCCGCACCTGCGCCGTTTAGAACGATTTTGACGTCTTGGATCTTTTTCCCTGACAGCTCAAGCGCATTGATCAAACCTGCGGCGCAAATCACGGCGGTTCCGTGTTGGTCGTCGTGGAAAACGGGGATGTCCATTTCCTCTTTCAGACGTTGTTCGATGATGAAACACTCAGGCGCTTTGATATCTTCTAGGTTCACACCGCCAAAGGTTGGTCCCATTAAGCGTACTGCGCGGCAAAATTCGTCGGGGTCTTCTGTGTCTAATTCGATATCGATGGAATTCACGTCGGCAAAGCGCTTGAACAGAACCGATTTCCCCTCCATCACTGGCTTTGATCCTAAGGCACCCAGATTGCCCAAGCCCAAAACCGCGGTACCGTTTGATATTACGGCAACGAGGTTGCCTTTGTTCGTGTAATCATAGGCCAGCTCAGGATTGGCCGCGATTTCTTCGCAGGGCACCGCAACACCGGGGGAATAGGCCAAAGACAGATCACGTTGCGTGGTCATTGGAACCGTCGCCGAGACCTCCCATTTGCCGGGGGTGGGTTCTAGGTGAAAGGCCAATGCCTCTTCGCGGGTGATTTTCATCTTTGCCATTTGCGTGTCCTTTATTGCGCAAATCACCCTTACCGCGCAATTTTATTAGGCGCAACTGTGTCGTGTAAAAACTCTGTCTTGGTTTCATTGAAAAGCTGGGAACGAGATGATGGAAAACGGGCTGATCTGGCCATGCACTGGCTTCTTGGCAAATGATTGGGGCTGCGTTACTAACGATGGGAGACATAGTTTTTATTACACAAGGAAACGCCCGTGACACCAATGATGGCGCAATATCTGGAGATTAAGGCACAATACCCAGATGCTTTGTTGTTCTATCGGATGGGCGATTTTTACGAACTGTTTTTTGATGATGCCGTCGCTGCATCCGAGGCTTTGGATATCGCGTTAACCAAACGCGGCAAACATGACGGCGATGATATTCCCATGTGCGGGGTTCCGCACCATGCTGCCGAAAATTACCTGCTGACCTTGATCCGCAAGGGGTTTCGCGTGGCGGTCTGTGAACAAATGGAAAGCCCTGCCGAGGCCAAGAAACGTGGATCAAAATCCGTGGTGCGCCGCGATGTTGTGCGTTTGGTCACGCCCGGAACCCTGACCGAAGACAGCCTGCTTGAGGCGCGGCGTCACAATTACCTTGCCGCGTTTTCTGTGGTTCGGGATCAGGCGGCATTGGCATGGGTCGATATTTCGACGGGGGCATTTCATGTAATGGCCCTTGCGACCGTACGCTTGGGGCCAGAGCTTGCGCGTTTGGCCCCGTCCGAAGTGATCTTGTCCGATGCGACATTCGACGCCTATGCGCCCATCATCGAAGAAAGCGGCGCAGCCGCGACGCTATTGTCGCGCGCGTCGTTTGATAGCACGGCGGCTGAGGGGCGTATTCTGTCCCTGTTCTCGGTCAATACGATGGACGCCTTTGGCAGCTTTGATCGTGCCGAAGTGTCCGCGATGGGGGCAATTGTTGATTATCTCGACATCACGCAAAAGGGCAAATTGCCCCTTTTGGCCTGCCCAGTGAAAGAATTGGCAACGCGCGTGATGCAGATTGATGCCGCGACGCGCCGCAATCTGGAAATCACGCAATCCTTGACCGGTGGCGGGCGCAGCGGGTCTTTGTTGGGTGCTTTGGATCGGACCGTCACCGCATCAGGGGCGCGGTTGTTGGAACGCCGATTGTCGTCGCCGTCATTGGATCTGGCGTTGATCCGATCCCGTTTGGATGCGGTGCAGCTGATGTTGGATCGCGGCGATGTGGCGACGAAATTGCGTGATGCGCTGCGCAAAGTGCCCGATTTAGACCGTGCATTGTCCCGCATTTCACTCGA
>RGAJ01000430.1 GCA_009920225.1 Paracoccaceae bacterium | reverse complement strand
CTTGGTTCTTTCGGTGATTGGGTCATCTGTATCTGTTGCCTTGCGCAATGTGTTGATCTTTGCGGGCGGTCTCGTGTTGATGATGCTGACATCGGCCAAATTGACGGGTTTGGTATTACTGATCGTACCTGCGGTTGTGGTTCCGATCATGACCTTGGGTCGCAAGCTGCGTCGGTTGAGCCGCGAAAACCAAGATTGGATCGCGCAAAGCTCAGGCACGGCGTCTGAATCCCTTGGCGCTGTGCAAACGGTTCAGGCTTTTACACATGAAAAAATCACGATCTCGCAATTCGATGACGTCTCAGAAAAAAGCCTTGTCGCGGCGAATACGCGGATCAATACCCGTGCCTTGATGACGGCTATTGTGATCTTTTTGGTGTTTTCGGGTGTTGTCGGGGTGTTGTGGATCGGCGCGCGCGATGTCCGATTGGGCACGATGAGCGTTGGCGAATTGGTGCAGTTTGTTATTTATTCCATCATGGTTGCGGGGTCCGTTGCGGCCCTGTCCGAAATCTGGGGTGAACTTCAACGCGCTGCAGGCGCGACAGAACGTTTGGTGGAATTGTTAAACGTCGAAGATGCGGTTCAAGACCCTTCACAACCGATCAGCATGAGCACACGCGCAAAGGGCGCGATTGAATTTCAAAACGTGTCGTTTAATTATCCCGCGCGTCCTGATATTCCTGCGCTCGATGGCCTGTCGTTGTCAATCAATCCTGGCGAGACGGTTGCTTTTGTTGGTCCATCAGGGGCAGGCAAATCAACCGTAATTCAGATGATCTTGCGGTTTTACGATCCAACGTCGGGCCGCATCACGTTGGATGGTCAGGATCTGCAGGACATGGCGCGTGACGCGTTTCGTGGGCAAATCGCCTTGGTTCCGCAAGATCCGGTTATTTTCGCGGCCTCTGCGATGGAAAACATCCGCTTTGGTCGCCCTGATGCAACAGATGATCAGGTGCGAAATGCCGCCCGTGCGGCGGCAGCCGATGAATTCATCATGCGCCTGCCAGAAGGATATGACAGCTATCTGGGGGAACGAGGTGTTATGTTGTCAGGCGGACAAAAACAACGCATCGCCATCGCACGCGCCATTTTGCGTGATGCACCTGTTTTGTTGTTGGACGAAGCGACCTCAGCGCTTGATGCCGAAAGCGAACGTTTGGTCCAAGAGGCGGTTGATCGGCTCTCCGCTGATCGCACAACCTTGATCGTCGCGCATCGTTTGGCGACCGTTAAAAAGGCCGACCGCATTATTGTCATGGACCAAGGCAAAATCGTCGGGGTGGGCACGCATAATGATTTGGTCGCGCAAGGGGGGCTATATGCACGATTGGCGCGTCTGCAATTCACCCATGGATCCGACGCCGCATAGTTGACACTAGGTTATGCAGACTTAGCACTTGTCAGAACACATCCAAATCCCCAATATACCCTAAACACCCAAAGAGGTGAAACAAGGGAGGAAGCTATGGGATTTCGATCCATCGATGACATGATTGCCATTGAAAATGAATGCCCGTTTGGTGAATTGGGGCTGCCCAAAACACTTTACGGAATGTTGACCAACACGGCCACCAAATTTCCGGATCGCCCTGCGGTCACGTTCCAATTGTTGTCGGGGCCAAAAGATCCCGCCGAAACGTTGACATGGCGCACACTTCATCAAAAAACATCCCA
>RGAJ01000429.1 GCA_009920225.1 Paracoccaceae bacterium | reverse complement strand
AAAAGGCGAAGGCCAAGATCTGCTCCGTAGATCTTGGACATTGCCTGTTTTGGCGTCGCTTTATCAACCATCTGTATTTGGTGAGGTTAAGGGCAAGTTGCCAACGATTTCAGATCGTGCTTTGTCACAATCCTTGAAATCGTTGGAAGACCAAATGTGGCTCACCCGGCGTATTGAGCAGGTTTCTCGCCCACCTAGGTCAATGTATAGCTCCACGAATACAGGCTGGGCGATCAGCGAAGCATTGACAGATGCAATAAGTTTTGCACAACATCGATGATTTATCGCGCAGCTGTATCCACCCAATTGCGCGGTAGCGGCGCAATGATCAATCCTTCACTGCATAAAAAGTGGTGTTGATGCTGTTGTCGCCACCCCCCTTAGTAGCCAGAACTTGGCCAGCGACATTCACCGCACTGGGGCCAAAGAATTGAACCTGAGATACGATTTGGTCCTCTGAGCGTACAATAGGCTTCGCAGCGCCGTCTTTGTAGGTCGACACAGTTCCGCCGCTAAAGCCTGATCCGCTGATCGCTGAAGTTTTGAACTCAATCGTATCAATGGAATAATTTGCGTTGGTGGCAAACTTCATTACTGTTGTCAGGCTCGCGGTCCCTGTCGTCTTCAAAGTGGTAGTTGCATTCCCATCGGTAAGATCGTTTACCCCGTCACCTGACTCAGTTTTGATGACCGCGTTTGCCTTGCCTTGATACGTAAACGTGCCCTTCGGCATGTCCGCTGCTGCAGTAGGTATCCCGATATAGCCATTGTAGCGTTTTCCATTTTTGTCAAAGCTTACACTGCCGACATAATCCAGACCTTCCAAGACTTTGACATCGCTTAGCTTTGTTTTTACTTCATGTGTCAACGTTTGTGTGTTGTGGTCAAAGCTCGCTTTAGACTTTATCAATTCCGAAGCATTTGCTTCGAAAAGAGCGACTATATTCGAACTAGAGCTGTTCATACTGTGCAGTTTTTCATATTCAGTTGATGCTTGCGATTGGATTTAATTGGCAACACTTCCGCCGCCGCCACACGCCGCAAGAAACGGTATGAGAGCCATCGAGAACAGAGCATTCTTTTCATGAAACTTAGCCAAAGTAGAAATTCCTCGCGTCAAGATCATCCACAGAAACACCGTAGAATTCGATTGTGGTACCTTGATGTGAAAATACCGCACCTGTTTCACCTTGGCTGATGTATGACATGACATTTTCGGATGAAATGTCTTCAAAGCCCACCAAGTGAATTCGGTCCAGCGCTTGCCAGTCCCGCGAAAATCCTGCAGCTGAGTTAATCTCTGCATCAACAGATCTTTCATTCAATTCAAATCTTGCAATGATGTCATAGCCGTCATTGGGTCGGAAAACGAACGTGTCGGTCGATTTGCCACCTGACAGAATGTCGTTGCCGGATCCGCCTTCGATTGTGTCCAAGCCCCCGATCAAGTCAGAGATATCCCCTTTGATCCAGTCTGCTCCGGATCCGCCAGAAATAAAGTCGTTTTGATAGCCGCCGATAAGTGTATCATCACCACCGCCACCGTAAACTGTACCACTGCCACTAATTTTCACAATCATGTCATTGCCGTCACCGCCGTCCACGGTGTCTGATCCATGTCCAACGCCAAGTCGGTCGTTGCCAGCGCCCCCTTCGACAATATCATCACCTGCGGATGCCCAAATCGT
>RGAJ01000428.1 GCA_009920225.1 Paracoccaceae bacterium | reverse complement strand
CCCCATGCCCGTGGCGTGAAACACGGCCACCTCAAACCCGCGGTCTTCTAATGCGGGTTTGAGGGTCACCATGTAATGCAGGATTGTCTTGCCAAAGGATGTCATGCCGATCAATGGCCTGTCACGGCGGGGCGGTTCAACGGCGCGGGCCGCGCCCAAAACCGCGCCTGCAGCCTGTGAAAGGGACGATTTGCAGATCGAATTTAATCCATACAGGCCACCGGCCCATAGGATCATCTGAATATCGGCCGCCAAACGTTCGGGCGGTAGCATTGCGGAAAACGAAACGGTAGAAACGACATATTTCGGCACGCCCAAGGGTAGGGCGGAACACACATCCAACGCCAAATCGGTGCCCATCGTTCCGCCCAAGACGATTACGCCGTCGATTGTGCCCGATTGATACAGATCCAGCGCCTGTGCCGATGCGCCATTTGCCATGATTTGCATGGCAATGTTTTCGTCGCCGCTGTCGATGGCGGCTTGGATGCTGCTGCCGCCTGCCTTGGCGACTGTGTGTTTGGAAATATCCGTAGGAATGCTTGGGTCGCCCAAGACCGACACATCCATCGATACCACACCGCCGCCCATGGCGCGAATGCGGTCGCAGAGGTAATTCAATTCCGCATCTTTGGTGTCATAGGTGCCCACGACCAAGATTGTTTTATCTGTCATCCCTGTTACCCCAAATTGATCCAAGCTGTTTTTAAATCCATATATTTATCAAAGGCATGCATGGATTTGTCATGCCCATTGCCCGATTGTTTCATGCCGCCCAGTGGCACGGTGTTATCTGCGCCGCCATAGGTGTTGACATGGACCACGCCCGATTGCACCGCGCGGATCATCTTGTGTGCCCGCGATAGGTTCGCGGTCCACACGCCCGCCGCCAAACCATATGGCGTTGAATTTGCAATTTGGATCGCTGCGTCGTCTGTATCAAACGGGGTGACGGCCAAGACGGGGCCAAAGACCTCGTTCTGGGCGATGTTATGTTCGGGTTTTACATCGGTGATGAGGGTGGGTTCCATATAATACCCGCCCGTGTCGGTTAAAATACGCTTGCCCCCTAAATAGAGCGTGTTGCCCTCGGCAATCGCTTGTTCAACGAACCCAAGGTTACCGTTCAACTGTGTCAAAGAATTGACGGCCCCGATATCGGTGGTCAGGTCCAGCGGGTCCCCCACACGCATCGCTTGGGCATATTTTGATACAGCCGCGACAAAATCATCATGAATGCCCCGTTCCACCAACAACCGTGACCCCGCGACACAGACCTGACCCGCGTTGCGGAAAATACCCATTGCCGAAACTTTGGCCGCCTGTTCCAAATTGGGGGCATCGGCAAAGACGATATTCGGGGATTTCCCACCCAATTCCAGATAAACGCGTTTCAAATTTGATTTGGCAGAATATTCCAACAATCTGCGACCCACGTTACCCGACCCTGTAAAGACCAAGACATCGACATCCATCGACAGGGCCAGCGCTTGGCCTGTGATCGCGCCTTGACCTGTGACCACATTTAGGACGCCATCGGGCAGGCCTGCCTGTGCTGCCAATTCTGCAAGCTTTAGCAATGTGAGCGATGCGGTTTCCGCAGGTTTCAACACCACTGAATTGCCCGCCGCCAAAGCGGGCGCCAATTTCCATGCGCCAATCATCAACGGGAAATTCCAAGGCACAATCGCACCCACAACGCCCACAGG
>RGAJ01000427.1 GCA_009920225.1 Paracoccaceae bacterium | reverse complement strand
GAAAAATAATGTCATGGCTATGTGTGCGGAACGCGGCACATCCCCAAAACGATTGATCATCAGCGGTGGCGGATCAAACGGGGATCTGTTCATGCAAATATTTGCGGATGTGTTCAACCTTGAAGCAGTGCGTAACCAAGTGAACGGTTCTGCCAGCCTAGGCGCCGCAATCTGTGCGGCAGTGGCCTTGGGTGTGTATCCAAATCGTGATGAGGCCATCAAAAACATGGTCAGAGTACGCGATAGCTTTGCGCCGATCCTCGAAAACGTGGCGATCTATGATCAGATCAACGAAACCGTGTACAAACATCTTGCCACGGCGATGGATCCATTGCTTCGGACCTCACATAATCTGTTCTTTGAGGATTAAGGGACGCAGTGTCGTCGTCGCAAGTTTTGTAAAAAATCGGGCACAGTTGCCTGCGCCCGATCAAAGCCGTTCCAACATATCCGCGTGGGTTAAAATATCGACGGAGTTCAGGACGCCCCTACGTTGGGCGGCGACTTTCGCCTTCTGAAATAAACTTGAACTATAACTTGGTAAAATTTCTGGGTTTATTTGGCGGTGAAAACCCCCGTTTCGATGGCGCAGGTTCCTGTCGTAATCGTTGGACCACAGCCCGCACCTTGTAACAGAACGGAACCGATGATTTCACCGTCAGGATTGTTACTGTCAACTTCGACAAACGTTCCATTCACTGTCCCAGTTGTTGGGTAGTTGAATAGTCCCGTACCACTTGCTGTTGCGGTAAAACTGTTTCCCGTCATTGTTGGAAGGCCAATTGCCACGTTTCCAAGCGTTGTATTTCCAGCTCTACGTTGCTCAATGAGGCCCCCCGCCCAACCCGTTCCAGTGCCATTTACGTTTATAGTTACGTTGCCCGTGATTGTGTCGGACGCGTTCGAGCTTAGAATAGCATGTCGTCCTGTACCCAGATATTTTCCGGTAAAGGTTGCGTTAGCAGATAGGCTTGGCGCGGTGGAAGACGCCGCACCCATGATAACGGATCCTTCGGGATTTGTGGCAAGGGTGTCATTGACATACGCAACCGCGTATCCGTCACCTTTTGTCGTTGTAGCCAATATGGCATCGCCGTTTTCTGAACCCGACACAGAGTAGTATCGCAAATTCGAATTGTCGGGGTGCTGTTCACTGGATGCGGTAAAGGTCAAATCCGTCGCACCATTCCGTGTCACAGTTAGGGTATCCGTTGGTTGATCATACGTGGCCCCGTTCATGGCTTGGGTGGCGGCCACCCCCGTTTGTGCCATGGACTGGGTTGCCGCGCTGATGATAGGTTTAGCAGAGCCGCCCGAACTAAAATTCTTGAATGTTGCCGGTGGCGTCACCGATGTGCTGCTTGAACCGCCGCCTCCACACGCGCCAAGCGCGGAAGACATGACCGCAATAATTGAGATTTTTGAAATAAGAGTGTGCATAGTGTGCTCCGGAAAATTTATGTTTCCAGAGTCACCCAGAAGAATTTTTTGCGCATCCCCAATACTGGTGATTTTGTGTGGAAATCGGCTCACTATACCCTGATTGAAACCGTCTAAAGGTTCGAAATGATTGGGCGACGATTAAAATTTCCGATGGAACGCTTGGCTGGATTGTTTCCAAAACGCAGTCGGGTCCATTGATTGCCGGTTTGGATGGGCAACCTGGGTGCAATGAATAAGTTGATAAATTGCAACTTTTATGACATACC
>RGAJ01000426.1 GCA_009920225.1 Paracoccaceae bacterium | reverse complement strand
GTGCGATCAAACGACACCGCATAATCGCGATAGGTGGTTGGCATAAATTGCGTGTGCCCCATCGCACCTGCCCAGCTGCCTTTTGCGTCATGAAATGACACGGCGCCCGCTGAGATGATCGCCTCCAACGCCCACATTTGTGACAAAAACATCTGTTGTCTGCGATTATTCGTCGATCCATAGGCCAGCGTCGCGACCGCGCTGGACACGGGAAAATCACCCATCACGGTGCCAAAATTGGTCTCTAACCCCCAAATTGCGATCAGGTATTCAGGCGCAACGCCAAACCGTTCCGCGATAATCGCCAAATCTGATGCGTAATGATGCAACCAATGTTGACCGGTTGCGATGCGGGACCCAGAAACGGCGCGGTCCAAATATTCCCAAATTGCAGTGACTTTTTCCGGTTGCGCCGCATCCTTTTCTAAAACCTCGGGCAGGAAATCGACCAAACCAACCCAATCAGGGGCGTGTTCGGCGATCCACTCCTGAAACCCTTGGTCTGTCATTTGCGTCGCCGTTGTACCTTGCGTTTGACTTTGGCGTCCTTTTTCTTGGCCAAGGCCATCTTTTTCTTGGAGGTTTTTGAAAACTTGCGCGGGCCCTTGGGCAGGGCTGCGTCATTGACTGACAGCAATTCAAACGCGATGCCCCCAGCAATGGGTTCAGCTTCGGTCAACCGGACGGTCACGCGCATACCAAGCGTCAATATCAACCCAGTATCAGAGCCTATCAAGGTGTTTGCGCCCGCATCATAGTGAAAAAATTCCCGCCCCAGCGACCGAATCGGGATGATCCCGTCGGCGCCGCTGTCATCAATACGAACAAAGACACCGAATTTTGCAACGCCGCTAATGCGCCCATCGAATTCATTGCCCATCCGTTCCGACAAATAGGCCGCCAGATATCGATCAACCGTATCCCGTTCGGCCACCATCGAACGCCGTTCGGTAGTTGAAATGTGATTTCCCGTTTCTTCCAACCGTTCGATCATGTCGGGGGTCAGGCCATCCTTGCCCCACCCGTGCGCGGTGATCAGGCCACGGTGGACGATCAAATCCGCATAGCGACGAATGGGCGATGTGAAATGCGCATAATTCCGCAAGGCAAGGCCAAAGTGGCCAAAGTTCTGCGGCGCGTAATAGGCTTGGGTCATGGACCGCAAGGTTGACATATTGATCAACTCTGCCTCGTCGGTGCCTTTGGCCTGTTTCAACAGCTGGTTTAGATGTTTGGTGCGCAGCACTTGCCCCTTGGCCAAAACCAATCCCGCTGCATTCGCCGTTTCGCGCAGCGCGTCAAGCTTGTCTGGCGACGGTTCTTCGTGCACACGAAACAACAGCGGCGTTTTCTTTTCGATCAATGTCTCGGCCGCAGCGACGTTGGCAAGCACCATGAATTCTTCGATCAGGCGATGCGCATCAAGACGATCCCTGAACGCAACGGACGACACCTTGCCATCGTCGGATAAGATGACTTTGCGTTCCGGCAGATCCAGATCCAACGGTTGGCGTTTTTCCCGTGCAATGACCAAAGTGCGATGCGCATCGTACAGAGGGCGAATAACAGGCTCTAACAAGGGACTTACGCGGTCATTCGCGGCACCGTCCATTGCGGCCTGAACCTCTTCGTAATTCAGCGATGCAGCCGATTTCATCAAGATGCGGTGAAAGCTATGGCCAATTTTTTCGCCTTCGGCTGTGATCCGCATTTTGACCGCCAAGGCAGCACGCGGCACA
>RGAJ01000425.1 GCA_009920225.1 Paracoccaceae bacterium | reverse complement strand
ATGTCCATCAGAACACCTTCTTCTAGGGCGCGAACAGCTTCCAGAGCTTGGACAAACATCAATCGATGTTGGACGTCTATTAAATCTGGCTGTACGTCCAAGCGGGGGTACTGAGACGCTATGCCATCCCAATATCCCAACCGTTTGCCCGTGTTGTCATAGGCGTAGAAGCCTGATTTTGATTTACGACCCAAGCGTCCCTGACCCTCCATCCAGAAAATCACGTCATCAACCGCGCCATCAGGATAGGCATTGCCCATCGCCGCGCGTGTTGCACGCGCGATTTTAGCCCCCAAGTCGATTGAGGTTTCATCAACCAATTGAATTGGACCGACAGGAAAACCCAGCATGCGCGCGGCGTTGTCGATAAGGGCAGGGGACACCCCTTCGCCAATCATACGAATGCCTTCGTTGATGTAGGGGATGATACAGCGGTTTGCATAGAAAAAGCGCGCATCATTGACCACAATCGGCGTTTTGCGAATTTGGCGGACGTAATCCAATGCTTTGGCCACCGCACGATCGCCCGTTTCTTTCCCTTTTATGATTTCGACCAAGAACATTTTTTCAACAGGGCTAAAGAAATGGATGCCAATGAATTGTTCTGGCCGCGCCGAGGCTTGGGCCAAATCACTAATCGGTAGGGTCGATGTGTTCGATGCAAAGATACAATCGCTTGGAATAACGGCTTCGACGGCTTTGGTGACTGTAGCTTTGATTTTAGGGTCTTCGAACACGGCTTCGATGATCAGATCCGCGTCAGAGAGCGCTGCGTAATCGGTTGTCGCCGTTATTCGCGATAAAAGCGCCTCTTTCTTTTCAGGGGTCGCTTTGCCGCGTTTGATGCCTTTGTCCATATAGGTTTCAGAATAGGCTTTTCCACGATCCGCGGCCTCTTGGGATTGGTCGATTAAGACGACGTCAATTCCTGCCTGTGCAGAAACAAGCGCGATGCCTGCACCCATCATACCCGCCCCAAGGACGCCCACCTTTTTAACCGATTGATCGGGGATGCCATTTGGACGCACTGCGCCCTTTTCTAGGGCCCCTTTGTTGATGAACAAGCTGCGGATCATTGCACTGCTGGATGGGTTCATCAAGATGTTGGTGAACCACCGCGCTTCGATTTTTAATGCTGTGTCAAAGGGCACTTGGGCGCCTTCGTAGACCGCGGACAATAATGCCTTCGCTGCAGGGAACGCGCCTTTGGTTTTGCCGTTGACCATGGCGGATGCGCCAACAAAGGTCATAAATCCTGATGGCGTATAGGGTGTGCCGCCTGGCATTTTATATCCCTTGGCGTCCCATGGTTTGACAATATCGGCATCCGTTGCGGATAGGACCCAAGCATGTGCTGCGGCCATTGGGTCATCGCAAACCTCGTCAATCAAACCCGCAGCTTTTGCAGATTTCGGATTAACTGTTTTGCCCTCAAGCAAATATTGCGATGCGCCCATTGCACCCAGTTTGCGGACCAAACGTGTTGTGCCGCCCGCGCCCGGGAATATGCCGACCATGATTTCAGGCAATCCAATTTTTGCCTTTGGATTGTCGGCCGCAAAGATACGGTGTGTCGATAGGGGCAATTCCAAACCGATCCCCAGCGCGGTGCCGGGCAATACCGACGCAATCGGTTTGCCGCCCTTCAACGTCTTTGGGTCCATGCCCGCACGTTCGATTTTGCGCAAAAACGCATGCATGCGCATAATGCCATCGAACAATCCTTTGGCAGGTTCATCG
>RGAJ01000424.1 GCA_009920225.1 Paracoccaceae bacterium | reverse complement strand
CATCGTCGACAGCGACACTTCGGCGCCGTCACCATCATGCGGGATCAGCGTTACATTCACAGATTTCCCTGTGCCTGCATATTTCACTTGGCCCTCTTGCTGTGACGTCACTAGATTTGTCTTTACCCAAAACCCAGTTTCGGCGGGGTTGCCAAGGCTCGCAATCGCACCACCCAAGGATTTCAATTCGGATTTCGGAACCGCTTTCACGGCTTCTGTGCGTTCCTCTTTGCTTGCAACATCTAGCTTTTCCGCACGTATCGGCGCACCTGTGTTTTTGATCACTGCGGGTTTCACCGCCACTGTTTCAACAGGTTCAGGTTGAGGCACAGGTTGGGTCACCGTTTTTGGCGGCGTGACACATCCCCCCAAAACCATCAAAGACAAGATCGGAATGGCAAAATAGCGTTTCATGAAAAAGCACCCCTTTGGTCGTAAATGTATTTTTTTGGCCGTGGATGGGCTTGCGCCCGCCGCGGATCACCCATAGCTTAGCGTCATGAGCGCACCATTAATAGATCCCTTCGCACGCGCAATCACTTACTTGCGCGTTTCGGTCACAGATAGATGTGACTTTCGCTGTGTGTATTGCATGGCGGAAAATATGCAATTCCTTCCGAAAAAGGAACTTTTGACGCTAGAAGAGCTGGATCGCCTGTGTTCAAAATTTGTGGATCTTGGCGTTGAAAAGCTGCGCATCACGGGCGGAGAACCGCTTGTAAGGCGCGATATCATGCGCTTTTTCCAAGGCATGAGCCGCCATTTGGACAACGGCGCTTTGCGTGAATTGACCTTGACCACGAACGGATCACAGTTGGAACGGTTCGCGGATGATTTGTATGCCGCAGGTGTACGTCGGATCAACGTATCCCTCGATACGCTTGACGACGATAAATTCGCCCGCGTTACCCGTTGGGGCCGCCTGCCCCAAGTTTTGCGCGGGATTGATGCCGCGCAACGTGCGGGTCTGCGGATCAAAATCAATGCCGTCGCGTTGAAAGGATTTAACGAAGACGAACTCTTTACTCTGACAGAATGGTGCGCATCGCGCGACATGGATCTGACATGGATTGAGGTCATGCCAATGGGGGATCTGGGCGGCGAAGACAGGATTGGTCAATTCTGGTCGCTCAAAGATGTGCGCGCGCAATTGGCGCAAAACTATACGGTGAGAGATATTCCAGAACGCACAGGCGGTCCTGCGCGATATGTGAAACTGGAAGAAACCGGTCAAAAGATCGGTTTTATTACCCCGCTTAGCCATAACTTCTGCGAAAGCTGCAATCGGGTGCGATTGACCTGCACGGGTGAATTGTACATGTGCCTCGGACAAGAGGACATGGCGGATTTGCGTGCGCCCTTGCGCGAACATCCAAACGATGATGCCGCTCTCGAAGATGCCATTCGCAAAGCGATTTCATTAAAACCCAAGGGCCATGATTTTGACTATTCCCGCCAAGAGGTCGCGGGACAAATGTCACGCCATATGAGCCACACGGGCGGCTAATTGTTTCGACACTAAAGGATGCACACATGCCCACGTCTGATATTGTCATCATAGGCGGCGGGATTGCTGGTCTGTCGGCCGCATCAGCGCTTTCAGCCTCGGCAAAAGTTGTTGTCTTGGAAGCCGAAAAATCCATAGGCTATCACGCCACCGGCAGATCTGCAGCAAACGTACAGCCGTCTTCACCGGATCGGCCAGCGCGGCTCAGTTCGAGTGACGTATGCGCTGCTCGC
>RGAJ01000423.1 GCA_009920225.1 Paracoccaceae bacterium | reverse complement strand
CGCAAGGCGATGCTGGCGGCAGACGGGTTGTTTGATCCCGCACGCAAACGGCCTTTGCCCTATCTTCCTGAAATCATTGGAATCGTGACATCGCCGTCGGGTGCAGTGATCCGCGATATTTTGCACCGCTTGCGCGATCGGTTCCCGCGCAAGGTGTTGGTATGGCCTGTCGCGGTACAGGGCGAAAAATGTGCACCCGAAGTGGCCCGCGCGATTGCGGGGTTTAATGCGCTGACCCCCGGGGGGGCAATCCCGCGGCCTGATGTATTGATTGTTGCGCGTGGCGGCGGATCGATGGAGGATTTGTGGGGCTTTAACGAAGAAATCGTAGCCCGCGCTGCAGCCGCGTCACAGATCCCGCTGATTTCTGCTGTTGGGCATGAAACGGACACAACCTTGATTGACTTTGTGTCCGATCAACGTGCCCCAACACCCACAGCTGCGGCCGAAATGGCAGTGCCTGTGCGTCATGAATTGCTGGCATGGGTTGATGGGCAGGGGGCTCGGTTATCGCAATCTGTGTCGCAAGCGCTGAGCGCGCGCGGACAGCGATTGCGCGATGTGGCGCGCGCTTTGCCTCGGGTCAATACATTGGTTGAGGCCCCACGCCAAAAGCTTGATTATATGTCAGACCGATTGCCGGCTGGTTTGTCACGCTTGGTGCAGGTGAAACGGATTTCGCTGTCTGATGTGGCGGGATCGCTGCGCCCATCCGCGTTGCGCAATCGGGTGGTGTCTGAGCGGCGGCGGCTGGACGGGGTGTCCCCCCGTCTTGATCCCGCATTAACGCGCACAGTGCAGATGCGATCCGAACGATTGGCACAGGTTACGCCACGCCTGCGGGTAGAGGTTGTGCATCGCGATATTGCCCAGAAAAGACGCGATTTGGATGCTGTGGCACAACGCCTGTCCGCGGTCGGTTCGGGGCAGATCAAATCCATGCGCGACCAACTTTCGGCCCTGGATCGGTTGCGCGAAACCTTGGGGTACAAGGCCACATTGCAGCGCGGATATGCGGTCGTGCGGGCCAATGGTGCGTTGGTTACCACAGCTTCTCAAGCAAAAGCCGCGGATGTTTTGGATATCGAATTCGCGGACGGTCGCGTCACAACAGGGACTTCGGGCGCTGCGTCAACCCCCAAAAAGCCTGCGAAGTCTAACCCGACCTCAGATCAAGGATCCTTGTTCTAATCGGTTCTACGCGCCGACATCGGGTCCTGTGCAGGCAAGCGGCGTATCGCTTGGTGTCATCGAAATCGGCGGATGGGTGGAATTGGGTTCAAAGAACGTGGCGGTTATGCCCATGTCGGTGCGTTCAAATGTCCAGCACTGCGGCAAGCGCTCTGCATCCGCGCCATATTCGTCATAGATAAAACAGATTTTTCCCTGCCATTCGTAATAGCGACCAAATAGGCACGTGCCGTCGTCCAACAGCCATTCGGCGCGTTGATTGGGCCAATACCGTTCAACGCCATAGACAAAGCCATTTACCGAAAAATCAAAGGTCCGTCCGGTGACTGTCTCGGCAAAGTCTTGCAATGTCAGCGGATCAGCCAAACAGCTGCCTGACAAGACCATCGCGGTTACAGAGGCTAGACATTCAAATACTTTTTTGTTCATACTTGGAACCATATTGTGATTTAGATTTCTTTGAAAGACATTCCTGACATGTATCCAGTTCTGATCGCCTGTCTTTGTGTGGTGTTCGCGCTGAACTATGCGCTGTCGTGTCTGCAAGGTG
>RGAJ01000422.1 GCA_009920225.1 Paracoccaceae bacterium | reverse complement strand
CACGATCAGCGCCCGACCGACCGCAGGGCGGGCGCTTCGCGCTGTTAACCGCCCATCGGCCGTGCGCCGATCTTGTCACTTGTGTCCAACCATGTTCCGCTTTCGTTCTTTATAGTTGGCCTTTGGCGTAAAACATATTATGTGTGCGTTAACCATTTAGGAATGAATCATGGCTGAGCTGAAACAAATTCAGGTGCGCGGCGCGCGCGAACATAATTTGAAATCCATCGACGTGGATATTCCGCGTGACCAATTCGTCGTGATCACGGGCCTGTCGGGGTCGGGGAAATCATCGCTGGCCTTTGATACAATCTATGCCGAAGGGCAACGCCGCTATGTCGAAAGCCTGTCGGCCTATGCGCGGCAATTCCTTGATATGATGGAAAAACCCGACGTTGATCATATCTCGGGCCTCAGCCCTGCGATTTCGATTGAACAAAAAACCACATCGAAAAATCCACGTTCGACCGTCGGCACCGTGACCGAGATTTACGATTATATGCGCCTTCTGTTTGCCCGCGCTGGCACACCCTATAGTCCCGCAACAGGTTTACCGATTGAGGCGCAACAGGTCCAAGACATGGTGGACCGCATCATGACGATGGAGGAAGGCACACGCGCCCATCTGTTGGCGCCCATCGTGCGCGATCGTAAGGGCGAATATAAAAAAGAATTCTTGGAACTGCGCAAACAAGGGTTTCAACGGGTCAAGGTGGATGGGCAATTTTATGAATTGGACGAACCGCCCACATTGGACAAAAAATTCCGCCACGATATCGACGTCGTTGTTGACCGCATTGTCGTGCGTCCCGAATTGGAAACCCGCCTGGCCGACAGCTTGCGCACCGCGCTGGATCTGGCCGATGGGATCGCCATTTTGGAAACCGCGCCGCGCGAAGGTGACCCTGAACGCATCACGTTTTCGGAAAACTTTGCCTGCCCTGTCAGCGGCTTTACCATCCCTGAAATTGAACCGCGTCTGTTTTCGTTCAACGCGCCATTCGGGGCATGTCCGCAATGTGACGGCTTGGGGATGGAGCTGTTTTTTGACGAACGTTTGGTGGTGCCCGATCAGATGTTGAAAATCCGCGATGGGGCCTTGGCGCCATGGCGCAAGGGCAAATCGCCCTATTTCCTGCAAACCATCGAAGCGATTGCAAAACATTACCTATGACGAAGGGGGCCGTATTTATCAGGTCACCCGCACATTCGAAGGCGTCATTCCCAATATGGAACGCCGGTACCGCGAAACCGATAGCAATTGGGTGCGCGAAGAATTTGAACAATTCCAAAACAATCGCCCCTGTGGCACCTGTGACGGATACCGTTTAAAACAAGAGGCGCTAGCCGTCAAAATCGCGGGCCTGCACATTGGCCAAGTGGTCAAAATGTCGATCAAAGAGGCCTATGAATGGTGCAAAACTGTTCCTGAACACCTGAGCAACCAGAAAAACGAAATCGCCCGCGCGATTTTGAAAGAAATCCGTGAACGGCTGGGGTTTTTGAACAATGTTGGTCTGGAATACCTGACATTGTCGCGCAACGCGGGTACCTTGTCAGGCGGCGAAAGCCAGCGGATCCGTTTGGCCAGCCAAATTGGGTCAGGCTTGACCGGTGTTTTGTATGTCTTGGATGAACCGTCAATCGGGTTGCATCAACGCGACAATGACCGTCTGTTGACCACGTTGAAAAACCTGCGCGACCAAGGCAACACCGTGATCGTCGTCGAACATGACGAAGACGCGATCCGCGAG
>RGAJ01000421.1 GCA_009920225.1 Paracoccaceae bacterium | reverse complement strand
CGGCAACACCGAAAACATGTTGGCAGGCGTACCGCCCAAGCGTGAATTTCCCATGCGCGAAAGTTACGAAGGCATCCACCGCAAACGACAAATCGAAGTCGCGGTGCAGTTATTTGATGCCATGGGTATCGCCCGTGATGACGCCGAGCGGCGCACCGATTGGGTCATGCGCGGCTTCCGTCAGTTTGATGCACCGGTCTCTCTGGTGCTGACCTACGATAAATACCTCGAACCTGCCGCCATCAGTCAATTCGATTTAGGCGCGTTCTCGCACGCCATCGTTTTGGCGGCTTGGGAGCGCGGTTTGGGCTGCGTCATCAATGGCCAAGGCATCATGCAGTCGCACGTGGTGCGCACACATGCACAAATCCCTGACGATGAAATCATCATGATTTGCATTGCAATGGGCTACCCCGACGACAGCTTCGTCGCGAACGACGTCAAGTCGCGTCGAGAAGACAACCAAAACTTTGTGCGCTATATTGGCTTTGATGATTAAACCCGTACGTCGCCTGTTACTGGCGTTACTCTGTGCGTTGCCTGTTGCCAGTTGGGCGTCAGATGATGTGTTGACGGACGCCATCAAGAAAATCAACGGTAACGTCGTCTTCATGCGGCACGCCATCGCCCCCGGATACGGCGACCCCGACAACTTCAAAATTGGCGACTGCAACACGCAACGCAACTTGGATGACACGGGACGATCCCAAGCGCGCGCCATTGGCAAAGCCTTGTCGCAAAGTCGGACCCAGTTTGCAGAGATTTTGTCCAGCCAATGGTGCCGCTGCCAAGAAACCACCGCCCTGTTGGGTCTTGGCAAGTGGACCACCTTCGAGGGGCTTAATTCGTTTTTTCAGGGCTACGCGGATGCAGATGCCACCATCCCCAAGCTCCAAAAAAAGCTGACGACATTAAAACCTGGCGTGACCTTGATGGTGTCGCACCAAGTCGTCATCAGCCGGATCACAGGCGTATCGCCCAGCAGCGGCGGACTCGTCGTCTACAACACCCAAACCAAACAAGCGACCCGCGTCACGCTGAATTGACAGGATGGGCGCCTACACCTGGACACCCACCATCGCCCTGCACGCGGGCGCAGCGATTGCCTCCATCTTGATCGGTGCAGTGGTGCTCTACCGCACCAAAGGCACACCGGCCCACCGCTTGTGGGGACGCGTCTGGGTCGCGCTGATGTTGACCATCGTTGTGAGCTCGCTGTTCATTTACCGCGACCATTACAGTTGGATTCATGGCTTGTCATTTTTCACCTTGGCCATGTTGCCGAGAGGTGTTTACCTGGCCCGCAAACACCACATCAAGCAGCACCAAATGACGATGGTCAGCATGTACTTTGGGGCGCTGGTGATCGCGGGCATCTTCACACTGCTACCCAGTCGACTGATGGGCCAAGCTGTATGGCGTTGGTTTGGGATATAGGTTCCCGCGACAACACGCAAAAAAGCCCCAATCACTTCTGACTGGGGCTTGCTATACGACTGTCCCTTTTAGATCAATGGAACTGTTCTTCCCTTTACACATCTGAATGTGTATTGGTTTTCCCTGTTGAAAAAGAGCACTAGAGAAATGGCTCAAGGGTATGGATAAGGTTAAACCAACAGGATATAAGGTAACCATTTCACCTTTTTTAGTTTTTAAAATTTGCTTTATCTCATTACCTGCTATTCTTACAATAATGTTGCCATCGCCTTTTATTGTTTTTTGAGTATAGGAGAGGTCATAATAACATGGATCAGTAGATGAATGGATAT